>NZ_DAITZW010000005.1:0-81046 GCF_036847465.1 Thermovirga lienii
TGGCAGCGGAGATAGGATATTTACCACCTCCGTAGCTTCCTGTGACTATTATGGGCCACTGGTTCTTTTGGGCGAGTAGGAAGGCTCCCACAGCTCTTTGGACAGTGTAGGGGCCTGGTTCGGTCTCTTCAGGAGTTTTGCCGTATCTGCATCCTCCATCCAAAAGGACTATTACGGGGTTTTGAGGAGCTTCAGGAAGTGACGGAGTGACAGCTTTCTCTAGGGGAAGCAATATAAACCTTTCTCCTATGGGAGTTGCCAGAAACCAAAAAGCCAAGGAAAGGATTAGTAACATTCCTCCCAGGGCTTTTCCCTTATGTTTTTTCAGAAGGCATGAAAGGCCCAATAATGCCAGAACAGTGGAAAAACATCCTGGAGGAACCAACAGACTTTTTATCAACTTGTAGAGAAAGAACTTAATAGCCATTGGTTGGTTTACCTCCTCTTTGGTAGAACACAGCCATTAATGGTTTTATATGGATATTAAAACAATACCTGCTGTCACCAATGATACTCCCGCTAACTTTATTTTTGTAAGTTTTTCATTGAGGACAAAAAAAGCCACCAGTGCGGCTATGAATGGCCTTGCAGAAACTATGCAGGTAGATACTTCCACGCTTATGAATTTGAAACTGTAGGTGAAAAGCAAGTTGCCTATGGTTAGTCCAAGAGCTCCAGCCAGGGCTATTTCCATAATGTTGCCGAAAGAGATGTTTTTGATATCTTTTGTGTTTTTATTTGCAATAAATATTGCCCAAGAGCCTATAGTTACTGAGACTGCCCGCCACCACTCAAGTTGTGGAGCTGATAGATACTCCATCAAAAGCTTGTTTGTGATTATACCGAAGGTCCAACAGCTCATAGCGAGCACTGCAGCAAAAAGTCCTCCAAAAGAGACAGCAGAAGGAATGATAGAACCCCTGCTACTGGAAAGAAGTATCACTCCTAGTACTATCAAGATTGCTGCTGCCAGGATCATTGCGTTGAAGGGTGAGTTCAGGAATATCCAAGATGCCGGGACAGCTAGCAGAGGGTAAGCAGAAGTTATGGGAACACATAGAGAAACCCCTAACCTGTGCAGGGCTGCGAAGTAGAATAGATCTCCTACAACCAACCATATATTTGAGCATATGAATACTATGGCAAAAAGTTTAATGCCAGGGAAAGCAAAGCTTTTTAATCCCATCGTTATGAACAGGAAAATTGCTGCGCTGACTATGTAGCCTATGCATCTTATTGCTCCAAGGCCAAAATAAGAAACATAGTCGATAGCTCTTCTGTAAAACACTGGAGCTATCGACCATGTGAATGCAGCCATGAATGCCAGTGCGAAACCTATAGAAGTGGTAGTAGGTGCCATTTTGGGTTATTTTTCTTTCATGTCAGGATGGTTTCTTAAGTAGGACAAAAGACCTTCCTTGGTGCGAGCCATATGAGCCTTCATTTCCTTTTCTGCCCTTTCCCAATCTTGATCCAGGATGGCGTCGATGATCAAAATATGTTCGTAGGCGAAGGTAGTGAGAGGGGTGCCTTCGACAGAGTAGTGACGACAGAGGTTGATCAGATCCGATATGTTGTTCAACATTTTATGGAGGTACTTGTTGCCCGATGCCTCGTAAAGCATGTTATGGAACTTTCTATCTTCTGTTAGGTAGTGTTTGGTTGGGGTTTTCTCGTTTATTGCCGCAAAGATCTCTCGATACTTTTCGAGAGTTTCACGTGGCGGGTTCTTTATGACGTACCTCAAAGCCATGAGCTCAAGGGTGGCTCTCAAGTCGTACAGGTCCTCTGCGTCTTTTAGTGTGGGGAGGGTCACAAAGGCCCCTTTTCTAGGTTCCAAGGTTACAAGCCCCGTTTGAGCAAGCTGTCGAATGGCCTCCCTTACAGGCGTCCTTGAAACGGCAAGCTTATCTGCTATCTCGACTTCAGAAAGACGCTCTCCCGGTTTTATAAGGCCTTCCACTATGGCTTCCTTGATTTTTTGATACACTATCTCCCTCAGATCCATGTTCTTTGCCGGAGTAAAAGGATTATTAGTCATTAAAAAAGAGCCTCCCCTCAAATATAGCCGTATACATAACCCATTATACAATAAACTTAATGCTTTGTTCTACGGGTTGTAAGTTAAAGTTGCAAGAGGTGTTTTTTTAACGGCTAATTATTTTAGTCGGCGCTGCTCTGTTTCTCCTCCATGTTGAGCCAAAGGGCAAGAGCGAATATGGCGTCAGAGAGGCGGTTTATGAATATGTAGCTTTTATCCTCAATCTTTCCCTCTCGGTAAAGCTTGACGGCCTTTCTCTCTGCCCTTCGGGCAATAGTGCGTGCCAAGTGGAGAAAAGAGCCTACTTTGGAGTCTCCAGGTCTTAAAAAGATATGTTTTTTTTTCGCCTACGATGGTTCCTACGTGAGATATTATTTTCTCTAGGGCCTGATATTCGGGACATGGAACACCTGGGAAAAGTGAGAGATGTCCCATTAAAGTGCCAAGCATGTTTTCTATCTCAAGTAGATGTGCATTTATTTCCTCAAAAGCACAGTGGGCCCTTGCTATACCTATGGCGGCTTGGCACTCATCTAGAGTTCCGTATAGCTCCACTCTGGGGTGATCTTTAGGTACTTTTTCACCGTTGCCCAGAGTGGTGAGTCCTTTGTCGCCCTTTTTCGTGGTTATCCATGGGATATCCATGTTTTATCCCCCACATCCGTGGCAGCCATCGCAGCTGTGGCCGCAACCTCCACCTAGCTGTTCCAGAGCAGAGAAGGCAACTCTCAATATACCATCTAGGATCAGCCCAGGTGGCAAGGATTGGAATGCTTTGCCTTCTACTACTAGGGCTCTACATTCTCCTGAGCTTTCTTGGCATGGGCAGAGCTCCATGTCCACGGGGACTCCGATGATCTCCTCCAGGGGAGTTTCTTCGAAGTCCATTTCTTGGCATGATAGAGTTACCTTGTTTATATCCTCCACTTTGCACTTATCATCCCTGATAAGCTCTAGCTCCAAGTTGAATCCTATGTTTTCGAGTTTCGGATTCATCTCGGAAACAACTTTTTGAAGGGTATCAATGGTCTGGTCAACTGGCTGGCATCTTGGGGCAGTCGCGCTGTAGTGCCTAATGATGATTTTGTTCATTTTTATAATCCTCCTAAGTTTGTTTATTCTGTTATTCTTTTTGCAGCACGAAAAGGGCCTTTGCGTCTACGTGTACTTTTCCCTTCTCGTCAATTATCCGGGCTTTGGTTTGGACTTTCTTCCCTTCTTGGTGATGGACTGTCCCTACGGCTGTATAGGAATCTCCTGCCTTCACTGGCCTAAGGTACCGTACTGATAAGGAAGCTGTGAAACCAAAGGATTTTGTGGTCTTTTTAAGTGCCCAAGACATAGCGTCGTCCACCAAAGCGGCTAGGATTCCCCCGTGCACTATCCCTTCAAAACCGCACCAAGTTTCATCAGGTCGGAAAGGAATGTTGATTTCTTGATTTTCGGGGTCCCAATATATGCTTACGCCAAGAGACCTTGGGTTTTTGCCCCTTTTGTCGCATACGAAGCAACCGTCGTAGCCTGGCATTTTTTCCAAGGGCATCTTCTTCACCTCCAAGGATAATAGATATATTCTAGCAGTACCGATGAATAGATGGTACAGTAAAAAATATATGATGCTAAATTGAAAGGAGGAAAAGCGATGAAAATTTCAATCATACAGATGAATATCGTAAAAGGGAATCCTGACGAGAATTTCAGGACGGTTGAATCGAAGATAAGAGAGGCGGCTTTATCGGGACCTGATGTTATTTTGCTGCCGGAAATGTGGAACACTTCTTACGCGTTGGAGGAGATTTTGGAGATAGGGGACTCCAATGGAAAAAGGACGAAAGATTTGATCTCCTCCCTTGCCAAGGAGTTTAAGGTTAACATAGTAGCTGGTTCTGTCGCGGCGATAAGGTGCAAGAAAGCCTACAACAGATTGATGGTGTTCAACAGGGAAGGAGAAAAAATAGCAGAGTACGATAAGATCCACCTGTTTGGCCTCATGGATGAGGATAAGTACATAACCCCAGGCAAAAAGGTCTGCCTTTTCGAATTGGATGGGATAAAATGCGGGGCCATGATTTGTTACGATCTGCGTTTTCCCGAACTGGCAAGGGAGTTGACGCTAAAAGGAAGCCAAGTCATTTTCGTTCCAGCCCAATGGCCCGAACCTAGAATTCACCACTGGAAAACCTTAATGACAGCCCGAGCCATAGAAAACCAAGTATTTATGGTTGCTGCTAACAGGGTAGGGGTGGAGGACCAGAACGCCTTTGTGGGAGGATCAATGGCGGTGGACCCCTTAGGGCAGGTCCTTGCGGAACTAACTGGTGATGAGGGTATAGTTGAGGCTCATATAGACTTTAGTGTGCTTGAAAAGGCAAGAGAGGCCATACCAGTTTTACAGGACAGACGGCCGGATGTGTATAAACTGTGATATTGTTTTCTTTGTGTGTGGAAGTTGTATTGAAAAGTAAAAAAATTCCCCTTAGAGGTTGACAAAAAGGCCAATGAATAACAAAATATTCTTGCGCTGCCGGAGTGGCGGAATTGGTAGACGCAGCGGACTCAAAATCCGCCGGACCTTGGGTCTGTGGGAGTTCGAGTCTCCCCTCCGGCACCAAAAAGACAGATAGCCCCGGGCATAGCCCGGGGTTTTTTATTTTCAGCATTGTATTGGATGTGTCACATCCATAGTATCAAGGCTGCCTTCAGCTTTGTTGTTTTTGTGTATTCGTTTGATAAAATATGTATCCATATGATATTGGAGGTTGCTAATGGGATATGTAGTCTCCTTAGATCATTACATTGCTATAAAAATGATGGAAATTAGGGACAGTTGGGGCATGGGGTTGTTCAGCAAAATCACCCTGCTGGGAAATTGGCAGATTATTTTATGTGGAACCATATTGGTGGCTTTGTATCTTCTTATTGAAAAAAGAAAGGATCTATTTTTTTCTTTCCTTGTCTCCATGGGGGGGTGTTCTGTCTCCACTGCTTTTGTTAAAGAATTAGTGAAAAGACAACGCCCCTTTGGGATCTCGGACATCTTAGGCTATTCCTTCCCGAGCGGTCACACATCTCATACGGCATGCTTCTACGGTTTTGTGTTTTTTTTATTATTGCAAAAAATAAGAAATCCGCTCTTTAGGGCGGGAGTATTCATTTTTTGGTTGGGAATAGTTTCTTTGGTGGGTTTTAGCCGTTTATATTTGGGTGTTCACTATTTTAGCGACGTTTTGGCAGGGGCCCTTTTAGGGAGCGTTTGGCTCCTGATAGGAATAGGCACGTTGACGTTATTTAAAGCTAAAAGCGAACCTGTTCATAATGCCCATCGTGTTCTTTTGACCCGTGATTCTGGGAAAGTTAGTTCATATTTTGCTTTTTTGTTTTTTGCAGCCTGGTTTGTTTTATATTTGTTCGTTTCTCTCAGCTCTTTTCCTGTGTATGCCCCAGGTCCATAGAATGTATGGCATTAGATTGATAAAGAGAAATGTTATAATAACTGAGCATGTTTATTTAATTTGTCGGAGGTGAGCTTTATGGAGCGCAAAGGTGTCATAACCATGAAAGGGAATCCACTTACTTTGGTAGGGAATGAGTTGAAGGAAGGCGATAAGGCGCCTGATTTTGTGGTGTTAAATGAAAATATGGAAACAAGGACGCTGGATTCGTACAAAGGTAAATACAAGGTCATATCTGTAACGCCTTCGCTAGATACGCCTGTATGTGACTTACAACTTCAATGGTTCAACGAGGATGCCTCTTCGGAACCTGACGATGTGGTGGTCTTGAACATATCCATGGACCTTCCTTTTGCCATCAAAAGATTTTGTGCAGCAAAAGGTATAAAGAATGTAGAAGTCCTTTCGGATCACAGGGAAGCTTCCTTTGGCCAGAACTGGGGAGTGCTTATAAAGGAGCTCAGGCTTCTTGCTAGGTCCATCTTCATCGTAGACAAAAACGACGTGGTTAGGTATGTCCAAATCGTTAAGGAACAGACCAATGAACCTGACTATGAGGATGCCATAAAAGCTTTAAGAGATCTCGTAAAGGAGTAATGCAAAAAAGGGCCGTTGGCGTGCAGCTTCTGCCAACGGCCCTTTGGGGTTCTACAGGCTAAATGTTTTACAGGGTTTATTTATGGCTATAGAAGTGGAAGGCTTGCCAAAATCGTACAGCTTATGGAGAAATTCGTTGAGCTCCTTCATGGATGGGAAGGCGGCTTCCATGTATATGTCTATGTCACCGGTCACGTTCCAGAACTGCCTTACAGCACTTTCTGAGGGGAGCTTTTGAAGCAGGTCTTTTTCCTTCTGTGGGGAATGACACTGCATAGCGATAATGGCTATTATGGGAAATCCTAGCATCTCCTCATCGATCAAAGCAGAGTATCCCCTTATTATCCCCAGTTGTTCCAGCTTCTTTATCCTTTCTCCGACGCTGGAACAAGAGAGACCTACTTCTGCTCCTATTTCTTTTAGGGAGGCTTTGGCGTCCTTGTGCAGTATCTTGATGATCTTTTTGTTTATGTCATCTATGATGCTTGTCGATGAGTTCTTTTTCCTTCCCATGGTTACCTCCATTTGGCTGGATATAAAATGTGAAGTGATATGGAATAAAATTTGGAAGGCCCTGTTTGCTTATGATGGGCCTTCCAAAGGTTACCATGATTTTAGACCTCTTTGAGAGCTGAATCAAGGTCTGCTATGAGATCTTCTGAGTTTTCGATACCAACGGAGTAGCGTATGAGGGTTTCAGGTATGCCGAGGGATTTTCTTTCTTCAGCAGTGCATTCTACGTGGCTTGTCGTAGCTGGGACTCCGGCTATGGTCTCTACGGCTCCCAGGTTTGCAGCTTTGTGAGCCAACTTCAATTTGGGCAAGAACCTCTTTACGGTTTCAAAGGAATCGCCAATAAGGGTAAAGCTCAGCATTCCGCCGTAACCTTTCATTTGACGTTTGGCTATTTCGTATCCTTCGTGGGACTCAAGCCCTGGGTAGAAAACTTTTTCTACCTTCGGGTGTTTTTCCAGGAATTTTGCTATAGCCATGGCGTTTTCGTTTTGCCTTTTTACCCTCAGCTCCAGGGTCTTCATGCCTCTTAAGATAAGATATGCCGACATGGGGTGAAGGGTAGCTCCGGTTATCTCTTTGTAATGGAAAATTTTATCTATCAACTCCTTTTTGCCACAGACCAATCCGCCTAAGGCATCTGCGTGTCCGCCAAGGTATTTGGTTGCACTATGTACGACCAAATCGGCCCCTAGTAACAGAGGATTTTGGTTTATGGGCGTGGCAAAGGTATTGTCACAAGCAACTATAGCTCCTTTTGCCTTGGCTTTTTCTGATAGCCTCTTGATGTCCACGATTTTCATCGTTGGATTTGTGGGTGTTTCCAAGTAGAGTAGGTCGCATCCCTTTTCTATTTCTTCTTCGATTCGTTCAAAATCGGTAGTGGGGCAGAGCACAGCTTCTAGGCCTGCCTTTGGGAAAAACTCCATGAATATTTTACTGGTCCCTCCGTACGTGTCCCTGATACTGACCACCCTTTGCCCCTTGGTGAGAAGACCAAAAAGCAGTCCGCTTATTGCACCCATGCCCGTTGAAAAGCTGGTTGCCTCTTCGGCTCCTTCTAAGATTCGTATTTTCTCCTCCAGAATTTCCACCGTTGGATTTGTGTTCCTGCTGTATATGTGCCCCTCCCTTAAACCTAAAGCTGCCTTTAACCATTCGTCTACGTCTTGGTAGCCAAAGGAAACGCTGTGCACTACTGGTACCTGAGTTGGTTCTCCATTTGCCGCCTGCTTTTCTCCCCCCCATACGGACAGGGTGCCCATGTTCCAAGATTGCTCCCTTTTCATAAATAATCCCTCCCCTCGTATATGCAAAATATATTAAGATAAAAATTTAAAATCCGTATGTTTTCTGTATCCTCAAAGGGACTTGTTGCCGTAAATATTATGGATAGGATGAATTATGGCAGAAAAGTTTAGGTTAAAAAGGCCTCCGCGGTTACTTGCCCACGGAGGCCAACGGGAAAAGGAGGGATTGAGCTAGTTATGAGGTCAGGTTTATTATCTCAGGGATAGAAAGATCCTCTATACCCAGGGTCTCCAATGTGGTTCCAGTAGCAAGGTAATCTTTGTCGTGGAGGAAAGATGCAAGTTTAACAACGAGCTCTGCCACAGGAAGTTCTAACCCGGCTTTTTGGGCCAAAAGCAGTATTGGAACTATGACCCCAGGCACGTCCTCTGTTAGGTATCTGCCGTATACGCTTTGTCCTACCAGGTCCTTGTAAGGGGATTCGTCACTGTTTACGTATTCATATATGGTCTTTGCATCGTTGTCTCCGTAGTACATCTTAAGTTGAGAAAGACAATCCTGAAGGTTGAGACCTAAGGCCTTACCTGCCATTATTCTTTCTTCGTCCAGCTTGTGCATTTTTTCGGAGATGATTGGAGTGATGCCGTCAATGTAATGGCGGAAGGTTTTTCCGTTCTTCTCTATTTCTCCGTAGTTAAGTAGGACGGGGAAGGGGTGCAGGGTGTAGTTAATGTTGTCGAAATCCACCTCCAACAGGTTTTCAGCAGGTAGGTATTTTACATATCCATCAAATATGTCGTTCATCACTGCGAGGATCTCTTCGTTCTTGCTGCTTGGTGAGGTCCCCATCTTCATGGAGAACTTCTTCTTGTAAACCATTACCTTGTTGTATGTGTCTATCCTGCAAGCATAGGGCATGGAGGCGGTCTCAGAAATGGTTATATTCTTTTCTATACCGGCCTCTTTCATCATCTTCCTGAGCCTTAGGCCGCCGAAGTTACCTGGAACGATTACTATGTTTTGGCCGTCCTCCAAATAGGGGATCATTTTCTTGAAAATAGGCTCATGGGCAAACGAAGGAACTATCACCAGAATGAAGGAAGCTCCTTTCACTGCTTCGGCAATGTCCATGGTGGCTCCGAGGAGTTTACCACCAACATTTATATCGCCTTCGAGGAACATTTCCTTTTCTTCTCTTATTTTTTTGAAATCCTCAGTTTCCTCCAGGGGCTCCCACATTATTACGGGGTAATTTTTCGCTGCAATCTGGGCACACCATGCTCTTGCTCCATTTCCACTACCTAAAACGGCGAACTTCAAGGTGGATGTCCTCCTTCCTTAGATAAATACTAAATACCATGATACTAATATCCCACAATTGGCATGGTTAAAATATTTCCCTGGGAAGATGCTTCCCAGGGAAATATTGAAGCTTACTCGACGATATTTTTGAGAACGCTGTCAGCCCACTCCTCGCCGAGGTCCTTCTTTATCTCGGGCCACACTTCGGCTCTTACTTTCTTTGCGATGTTGTTCAATTCCTCGTCAGAGAGGGGAACTATGGTGATGCCGTAGTCTGCTAGGCGCTGCTCGTTGGCGGCCTGATCCTTTTCAGCCTGTACCATTCTTCTGGCTTCAAATTCTTTAGCGGCGTTGAGCACTACTTCCTGTAGATCCTTGGGGAGTTTGTTGAATGCTTCCATGTTCATGTACAGATACCACTGTTCAAAGTGGGTGTTAGCAGGTATGTAGTATTTTATTACGTCTCTGAAGTTGGCGTAGTATCCTTCAGCACCGGAGCCGATTATTCCATCCACTATGCCGGTCTGGATAGCAGTGAACGCTTCGGAGAAGGGTATAGGCGTAGCCTGGTATCCCATGGCGTTGGCCAGAAGCTGGAAGGATTTGAGTGGAGGAACACGAACCTTTATGCCTTTCTTAACGTCGGGATCTCCGGGCGCTACTGGCTCAACATTGAGGGCGATGCCGCCAAAGTAAACGGGATAAGCGGCAAGATACTTTATGTCCTGCTTTGCGAAAAGCTCTGCAGCAGTGTTCATAAGAGGGCTTCCAGAGGCGTAAACTTTCTTTGCCTGCTCCCATGTCGCAACCATATAGGGTAGATTCAATATCTGGATTCTCCTATCGGCTGCAACCCCAGGAGGCTGGCAGGCCATCTCTATGGCGCCGACGCTTATCCTTTCGTGAACGACGGTGTAGTCACCCAATTGGCTGGCGGGGTATATTTCTATCTTAATTTGACCTTTTGAATCTTCAAAGACCTTATCAGCGAACCAATGTACATCTTTGTCAATAGTTGTTCCCTGTGGGCGAACGTGGGATAGTTTCCACACGTACTTAGGCGCTGCCAGAGCCGCTCCTGCTGAGGCCCCGAGGATAAAGGCCAGTGCTACAATTAACCATATGGCTTTTCTCATTTTGTTTTCTCTCCTTTCTCTTTCCTTGGTTTAGCTTATCTGCTACTTTAGTAACCCTTTTCGATGTACCGTATCAGGTCTTTCACCTCCAATCCGTCAAGGCCCAATTTTTTAAGATTCCTTCCCGTTTCTTTGAATGGTTCGTCCAGTAGGGCTGAGCATAAGGTTATGATGCTGTCTATTATGGGAGTCTCTACGTTGGCGGTTTCTGCAAAGTCGGCTAGCGGCACCAGCAAGTTAGGTATGTCTTCTGTGAGGTACCTATGTCTAATTTCTTTAGGGGCGTCGGAGCCGTGTCCTGCGTATACGGGATTTTTAGCTAGAAGTTCATATATGCTTTCTCCTTCAACAGGGTAAGCTGTTTTTATCCACTCAATCGCAGAAAGGAGGTTAAGTCCATAAGCTCTTGCTATCTGCAGCCTCTCTTTATCCATGAGCTCTTGAAGCTTGCCAACGGAGGGCGTAACTCCATCGGTATAAAATCGGAAATCGCCGCCAGTGGACTCTATCCTTCCAGCGTTAAGCAGCACGGTGGTTGGGTGGACTATCATGTTCATGTTTGAGAAGCCTATCTCCAGTACGTTTTTTGCAGCCCTGAGGGGTATAGGGAAGTACTCCTGTATATCGTTAATCATGGCATTAGTTCTCTCTCCAGGGAAAGCGGATACGGCTATAGATTTTTTAAGTCCCCAAACGTTTACTACTCCGGGTTCGACCGCTCTGCATGCGTAGGGGAGTGTGTCTGTCTCACCTAGTGTTACGTTCAATGCGGTCCTTTTTTCACCCATGTAGTTTGCCGCTTCCAAGCTGCCGAAATTGCCTGGAATAAAGATTACTGTGCTTCCTTCCTCCAGGTATGGTACGGCTTCTGCGACTATCGGCATCTGCCCGAAGGAAGGGACCACGATATATACGATCTTAGCCCCTTCCAAGGCCTCTTTCATGTTAGATGTGACAGCCTCTAGTTTTCCAAAACCGTTAATCGCTCCGGTCAGCTTCACTCCTTTTGCCTTTTGAATCGGGGAGAGCTTATCCGCGAAGTCGGGCAGCTCGTAAAGCCTTACTGAGTTGCCCATCATTGCAAGGTGAGCACTCAGCGCTTGTCCCCCATTACCTGCTCCTAAGACTGCTATCTTTTTCTTCACCTATAACTCCCCCTTAAAGGTAACCTAGAAGTCTCGGCAAGAAGAGAGATAGGTCAGGCCAGAAGGACGTCAAAAAGACCACGGGTACGTAACCAAGAAGCAACAAGATCATAGCTGGTTTGACTATCTCCATGAATTCGACTTTACCGATCCTCATGCCGAGGTAAAGGATGCTGGCATACGGTGGCGTAACTCCACCCATTGCCAGATTTACGCCCATTATTGCCGCGAACTGAATGGGATGTATCCCTATGGCCTGTACGAGGGGAAGAAGTAGGGGTGCGATGAGGATGACGCCAGTTATATCGTTTACTATCATGCCCACGAAGAACAATAGGATGTTGATCATAACCAGGAGTACGACTTTGTTCTGGGTTATGTCGAATATAACTTGAACAAGAGCCTGAGGAACCCTCAGCATGACGTAAGTTTGGCTCAACATCAAGCAGAAAAGGATCATGATGAGTATCGCTCCGACGGATGTAGCGGAGTTCCAAGCTATTTCGTAAAAGTTTTTGAGGGTAAGGCCTTTATACACGAAGAAGCCCACCGGAATAGAATAGATGACGGCGACGGCCGCAGCCTCTGTGGGAGTCATGATTCCTCCGTATATGCCTCCAAGGATGATGAATGGCATCATCAAGGCAGGCAAGGCAAGACGGGTTCTCCTTTTTATTTCGTTCCACTTTTCCTTTGGAGGCAGCTTGGGCTCCAGTTTTAGATCAAATTTCCTTGCCCATATGACGTTTATGAGGGCGAAAAGGAAGGTTATCAAAAGACCAGGTCCTACAGTAGCAAGGAAGCACGCAAGTATGGAGGTTTCAGTGACCCAGCCGTAAACTATCATGACGACGCTTGGTGGAATCAGTAAGCCCAAAATTGAGGAATCTGTTACCAGGGCTGTTGCGTATCCTCTGGGGTATCCTTCCTGTTCCATTCGGGGAATCAATATCGGGCCCGTAGCTGCAACTCCGGTGAAGCCGCTACCGGATATGGCGCCGATTATTGCGCAGCTAATGGAGGCCACTACCCCCAGGCCGCCTCTCATTCTTCCGACAAAGACGTTTACAAAGTCAAGAAGGTACTTTGCTATGCCGCTTTCACTCATAAGGGTTCCTGCAAAGATAAAAAGAGGAACGCATAAAAGGACAGGGTTTGTGATCTGTCCAAGTCCCCAAAGCATCATGCCTTTCATTGTTGCTCCGCCCAAGATGCTCATCACCATGAGGCCACCTCCGAAACAGAAGGGCAGAGGCACACCCAAAGTGAGGCACGCAACAACGACCAGAAGAGAAATTATTACGGTGGACATCATGATAGGATTCTCCTTTCAGAGGATTGTGCTTTTTTGAAGAGGTCAAAGTTGTGAACTAGTTCCAGGAAGGTGTAAAAGGAAATTACAACGAGGGCTATGAAGACCATTGCGTCGGAGTATATAGTGGGTATGTAGAGTGTGGGACTTACCTTACCAACCCGCAAGGAATATTTGAGGAAATCCCACCCCCAGTAGGTTAGCCAAATGGCAACTATTAGGGATATGACCGAGGCTATGGATCTTACCAAATAGACAGATTTTTCCTTCTTTAGGAAGACCTCCAGGACCCTAGCCACTATTTGGCTTCTTTCAAGGGAAGCATTCATGGCTCCTATGAAGTAAAGCCAAACGGAAGGAAAAAGAAGCATCTCCTCGATGCCCATAAGAGGAGCTTTGAAGACGTAGCGCAAAATAACCTGAGCGAAGACCATAACAGCTATGGCTACCATTAAGACAGTCAAAAGAAAGCGTTGGGTTTTCTCTACCCATCCAAGAAAACCTGTGTATCCAGAGCTTTCCAACAAGATGACCCCTCCTAACATTTAAATGTTATATAATAATTGTTCAGACAGATGAGTCTGCCTTGTTTCTAGAGGGATTAACACAACATCCTAATGTAGGATATTTACATGATGGTATAATAAGCTTAAGTATTCTGAGTGTCAAACAGTTTGTTTTTGTATAATGAATACAAAAAACAAACTGTGCTTGTGAAATAAGATCTTGCTGATAGTTGTTCATCCTTTTGTTGTGAGGAGTGATGGGTTTGCTGAAACCTGCTGAAAGATCGACACTTTATAAGGAAGTAACAGAACAGATGCTCTTGGCTATAAAAAATGGAGTTTGGAAGGTTGGGGATAAGATCCCAAGCGAGATGGAACTGGCTGAAAGATTCCAGGTTGGCAGAAACTGCGTTAGGGAGGCAACAAAATCCTTGGCGGTGTCGGGTATCCTGGAGGCGAGGCCAGGCCAAGGAACCTTTGTCTCTCCTGTAGCCCTGCGGAAAATAATGGCTTATGAACTCTTCGACTACATGAATGAGGAAAGGGCATGGATAGAGCTTATGCAGGTAAGAGCGGCGCTAGAAAGCGACTTGGCTTACCTGGCTGCTGAGAGGGCAACAGCTGAAGATATAAGAAGACTGGAGGAAATAGTAGCAAAAAGCACTAGAGCAAATGGCAAATATCATCCTTCAGATCAGGAAGAACTGATGGTTCATTCAGACTTTCATGAGGCTATAGCGGAGATAGCGGGAAATAATTTTGCTCTCAAGCTTCTAAGGTCTATAAAAACGGAGATCAACGAACACAGAAAGAAATATTGGGAATTTGATGAAAAGATCTGGGAAAAGATGATAAAGGCCCACAAACAGATTGTGGAGCATATAGCGAACAGGAAGCCAGAAAAGGCAAGGCACCTTATGCGAAAACACCTGTTGGAGAGCATAGAAGATTATAAGAAACTCAAGAAAAACGATAAATAGACCCCCTTTTGGGGTGATCAAGAGAGTTGGATGACCTTTTCTAGCGGTAATTTGGGCTGTATAATGGTTGTATAATAAATTAAAAACAACTCCAAATAAGGGGGTAGCTTGTGTGGCCGTAAAGGTTGTTCCAACGAGAGGAAACCTGTTCAGGCTCGCAAAAAAGCTGAAAATGGCCCAAAAAGGGCACGCATTGTTGGAGCAAAAGCGCCAAATTTTGATGTTGGAGTTGAGCTCCACCATAGCTAAGGCCAGGAAAGTTCAGAAAGAGGTAGCAGAGGTCTTTCAGGAGGCTTATTCTGCTCTTCAGCGTGCAAACATATCTTTAGGCGTTGAGACCGTGGAGGAGATAGCCCATTCTATACCAGAGGAGCGGCGTTTCGTCATACGCCTGAGGTCGGTAATGGGTGTGGAAGTTCCGGAAGTGGACCCCTTAGAGCCCAAAGCGAACCCTGCATATTCTTTTCTGGAGACCTCTAGTTCCATGGATGAAGCCTACCTTGCTTTTTGCAAAGTTCGATCGATTCTCTCTCAACTTGCGGAAGTGGAGAACGCCGTTTACAGGCTGGCCGTTCAAGTCAGACGCACCAATAGGCGTGTAAACGCTTTGGAGAAGGTTGTAATCCCCCTAACCCAAGCTTCGATTTCAGAAATATCCTCCGTTTTAGAGGAAAGCGAGCGAGAAGACTTCGTCCGTATGAAGACTGCGAAGAAACAAAAGATTAAGAGGGAGGGGTAAACATGCCCTCACTGCAGGAAGCTTTAGCGGTCTTGCTTGGTGCCGAGAGTGAAGGCGCAAGAGAAGTAGAAGAGGCCAAGGCCGAGGCAGAGAGAATAAAAAAGGCGGCCAACGAGAAAATAGCAATGGAGCGGCAGCGGAGATTAAATGGAGCTAAGGAAAAGGCCAAAGCCATTATTGAAAGCGCAAGGTCAGCCGCTGAGGAGGAAGCGAAGCAGATCTTGGAGGTTGGAAAAATGGAGAGACAGAGGGCCAGGCGACGTTTCAATGAGGTAGTGGAGGCGGTCGTAGATTCCTTGGTCAAAGAGCATGTAGCAAAAATATTGAAAAGCAAGGAAAGGGAGATATAGTGTCTTTCTTTTCTTTGGGAGAGCGAGTCTCCGCGGGAGTATTCTCCCACGTTTTATACGCCAAGCTTCTCAAGGATGAGGAGATGTGGCAGATCCTCATGTGCGATGATGTGCCTGAAATATTGGAACAACTTGCTAAAACTTTGGGGTACAAGGATGCCGTAAAGTTTATTCGTCCCGAAGATGAAGGTAGGGTACAGTTGGAATCCCGCCTAAAAATAATCCCCCTTGAGCAAGCTAAAACATTTCTACGAACCATGCGAGGAAAATATAAGCATTTCCTGGTTGCGTGGATAAAAAGGTATGAAGCTTCGGCGCTTAAAAGAACTCTCAGGTATCTCCTGACAAGGAGAGGTAATAGGGAAAACCTCAGGATGTGGTTGCTCTCTTTGGGAGATACTTCCCTACCCTTTGATTTGCTTCTGTCAAGCAGGGATTTTTCCGATGCTTTCGAAGCGTTGAAGGGAACCATCTATGAAAAGCCTCTTAAAGAACCCTTGAAGCGTTTGGCCTCTGGAAAGGAAAACATGTTTCACGTTGAGATGGCTATAGATACGACAACGATGACAAACCTTTTCGATGCAGCCTATGCCCTTCCATACTTAGAGCGCCGATCTGTATTGAAGATAATAGGTTTGTACGTGGATCTTACAAACGTCATGTGGATATACAGAGGTCTTAGGTTTTACGACCTTACACCAGAGCAGCGACTGGCGCAGCTTCTGCCCCGCCGTTACAAGTTTACCAGAAGCGCATTGAGGGCTTTGGCTAGATCATCCGATGTTGATGATTTTTGGGGCAATCTAGAAACTTCCGTTTATGGTAATTTGTTTGAGCACCCTTACTCAAAAAGCGATATCTCCTTTGAAAGAGATTGTAAAAGGGCTATCCGAGAGGCGGCCCGAAGAGTCTTCAGGGCCGGCAGGGTTGATTTTGCCACTGTGATGGCCTATCTTACGCTGCTCGAGTATGAGATAGGTGATCTCTGCACTATCATAGAGGACGTTCGGTACGATTATGACCGGCGCCAGGCTGCCCTTTATCTAATTAGGCCCCTGATTCCGGAAGGTGAGATTAAATGGCCGTTGTGAAAATGTTGGCCCTTACCCTGATAGGGCGAAGGAAATGGAAAAGGTAGCCAGTTTGATGGTCCTTTCAGGCGGATTTCAGCCTCTGCCACTTGACATTCTTCTAAAGGACAAGACTATTCGCTCAAAGATAACTTCTACGTCTGATAACCCTTATGATGAGCTCTTGGTAAAGCTTGCTTCCATTTGGCAAGCTGCAGGGGAAAAACCTCCTATTCCAGTGCCAATCCAGGTCTCCCCCAGGTTTAGCCTCGAGATAGCCTCCATGCAGGTTAACAGTGCAGTACGCAGATTGGAGCTTTGGTCTTCAAAGAAAGAGGAACTCGTCGAAAAGCTGGAGAAGCTAGAGGCTTTACTCTTTCTAATGAGAGCTTTGAAGGAACGGGGATTAAACTTGAAGGATCTTTTCGATACCAAGTATTTAGTCCCCCTTTTTGCAAAAACCAGTTCTGAAAACTTCCGCAGGCTGTTGGATTCATCAGAGGAGGCCCCGTTATACATAGAGTCCTTGCTTTCAAGAGGAGGCAACACGTGGTTTTTAGGGCTTACCGTACCCGGTTATGCAGAAGGATCTCAGAAGCTTTTGGATAGCCTTTACTGCAAAAGGTTTCATATGGAGGATTTGCAGCAAGAATTAGGGGAAAATTCAGAGGACTCTATAGTCAAAAGGATCGATAACCTTAAAAGAGCTATAAATGGCCTGGAGAAAGCTTCATCAAGATTACTTGATCGAAACAGAGAATTTTTTGTGAAGCTTTATTCTTCCATTTACACCATGCAGAGGGTGTATGAGTTGTGTCGCGGTAGAGGAGAACTGAAAGACCTATATATCCTATCGGGTTGGATCCCAGAGGATATATTAGAAAGGGTCCGTTCGGATCTGGAGAAAATGGCTCCCCAAACGGTCATGCATGTAGAAGAGATAAAAGCAATGCCTTATTCAGGCATAAAAGTACCAACATTGCTCAAGAATTTGCCCCTTGTCAGTGCTTTTCAAGAGATCGTGGCACTTTACAGTTTGCCCAGCTATGGAGAGATAGATCCATCTTTCTTCGTGGCGGTGACTTTTTGCCTGTTTTTTGGATTCATGTTTGGTGATGTAGGCCATGGGCTGATGCTCTTTCTTATTGCCGTTTTCCTCCAAAAGAGAAAAGTGGCATCTCGTTCCATGGGAATTGTGCTCAAATCGGCAGGAGCTTCATCGGTTCTTTTTGGGTTCTTATATGGAAGTGTCTTTGGAGTAGAAGGGATAATTCATCCTCTATGGATTTCTCCAATGGAGGACATGGGAGACCTCTTGGCTTTCTCTATTGGCATTGGGGTTTCCATTATGACCTTGGGAATGACGCTGAACATGATAACCCAATACAGGGCCAGAGATTTCGGGAGGCTGCTTTTCGATGGGCGAGGTCTGGCAGGTACCTTCCTGTATTTATCTCTTGCAGCCCTAGGTTATGCGACTTTGAAAGGTATAGTACTGCCTGGTCCTAAATGGGTCTATTGGGTCCTCCCGGTCCTTTTATTTGTGGTGATTCTCCTTAGGGACATCTTGGCAAGGGTCGTTCTCAGAGAGAGATCCAAGGAGAAAGAGAAACTTGGCTTGTACGTTTTCGAGGTTTTTCATAACCTTTTGAGCTTTATGAGCAACACGGCTTCTTTTGTCCGTCTTGCAGCCTTCGCATTAAACCACGTGGGCTTATCCCTGGCTGTAATGATGCTTTCAGATATGGTAAGAAACCTGCCGGGAGGATGGATATTAAAGGGGACATTGCTGGTGGTCGGCAACTTGCTGATCGTGGGTCTTGAGGGATTGATCGTCTTCATACAGACGTTGCGTTTGGAGTACTATGAATTTTTTGGGAAATTTTACCGTGGTGAAGGTAGAGCCTTCAGACCGGTTACGTTCGAAGGAAAGGATCTCCTTCGTAACACTAGGCGGACTATCAAATAGATTGAAAAAAATGGGGGGATGTCCATATGGCAGGTTTTTGGGTGTTAGTTTCGGTCTCAGTTGCAACTATTTTTTCAGGGCTTTTCTTGCGTAAGGCCACCTTGGAGGGGAGTCGAAAGGTTATCCTGCGATTTGTGTTAATGGGATTGTTTGCTTCTATTGTTTTAGGGGGTACTTTAGCAGTTTTTCCTGAGGCCTCATTGGCCGCTGCAGGAGGTTTGTCCTCCGGTGCTGGAATGGGTTTCGTTGGGGCTGCCGTTGCAGCGGGTCTTGCCTGTATCGGTGCAGGTATAGCTGTTGCGGTGGTTGGAGCAGCAGCCATGGGAGTCATAGGAGAAAAGCCTGAAATGTTGGGTACTACTTTGATATATCTTGGGTTAGCTGAGGGTATCGCCATATACGGCGTAATTGTGGCCTTATTGATATTGGGCAAAATATGAAAGGTGAAGGATGATGAGGGCCTTCTTGATAAGCGACAACCTGGACAGTTTGATTGGAATGCGCCTGGCAGGAGTAGACGGAGTTGTCGTGAAGGGGCCGAATGAGGCGAATTTAGCTATTGAAGAAGCGATTAAAGACCACGATATAGGTATTTTGATCTTTACGGAGAAGGCTGCAGAATGGGCTTATGAACAAGTGAGACTTCTTAGAGAGAAAGGCAGCCTCCCCCTGATTGTAGAGATACCAGATCGTCATGGCATGAAGAGAGAGGCAGATTTTCTAACCTCTTATGTGCGAGAAGCTTTAGGGGTGAACATAGAATGAGCAGTGAGGAGCTACTGAATAAGAAACTCAATGGTCTAAAGGAACTTATTTTAATGGAGGCCGAGCATGAGAGGGCCAAGATAATAGAAATGGCCAAAAGGGAAGCAGAGGCCGTGGAAAAGGAAGAAATGGAGAAGATAGCCAAGGAAGAGGCCCTGATCCTCAAAGAAGCGGAGGAAAGAGCCGAGTCCATCAGGAGACGGCAGGTTATGGCTGCTGAAAGGGAACGGAAGACGGAGTTCCTTAGACTACAAAACCAGCTTCTCAAAGAGGCAACGACTTTGCTGGAAGATAAACTCAACCATCTAAGGGAAGACCCAAGGTATCCGGAAATACTTGTTGGCCTGGTGTTGGATGCCATTTCTGTTTTAGAGGGAGTAAATGCCATAAAAATTCGTTTGTCAGCGCAGGATGCTCATTTGGGTGAGCATGTGGCCCAAGAGGTCAGAAAGTCACTGCCCAACTTGAAGGTCTCCTTTGATGGAGAGCCTGCACCCATACTTGGGGGAGTTTGGGTTTATTCCGAGGATGAAAAGCGCTTTGTCAGAGCGGACTGGAAGGCACAAGCCCAAGAATTGTCAGCATCGTTGGCAGATAGACTTTTGCCCCTTATTTGAGTGGGTAGACAAGGGGGGAGTGTGGTTTGAACAGCTTAGGCACCATTGTAAGTGTCAACGGTCCAGTGGTTAGGGCTAGGGCAATGCGAACCTTTGGCATGAGGGAGATGGTTCGCGTTGGCAAGCTTAACCTTTGGGGAGAGATAATAAGAATGGAGGGAGAAGAGGCCCTTATTCAGGTCTTTGAGGATACTCAAGGACTTCATCTAGGTGAGCCCGTGATAGGCACAGGTAGACCTCTTTCCGTTGAACTGGGCCCCGGCCTTGTAGGAAAGATCTTTGATGGCATAGGACGTCCCCTTGACACCCTTTTTGAACTTGAAGGAGCCATGCTCTCTCGTGGGGTTAAGACGGTAATGGTTAATAGAGATTCTATGTGGGATTTCACCCCTTTAGTCGAGGTGGGGGAGACCGTTTCAGGCGGCATGTTGCTTGGCGCTGTTCAGGAAACTCCTCTCTTAGAGCACAAAATATTGGTTCCTCCGAATGTGGAAGGTGAAATAACATTCGTGCACCAGGGAGGCACCATTTCAGCTTCTGATATCGTAGCGACTATCAAGGACCCATATGGTAATACGGTTGATGTGCCTGTAGTGCAAGTTTGGCCTGTAAGGAAACCCCGCCCCTATAGGGAGAGGCTTTTGCCTAACGAACCACTTGTCACGGGACAGAGGATAATTGACGGCCTTTTCCCCATAGCTCGAGGCGGAGTGGCAGCGATCCCTGGAGGCTTCGGGACGGGTAAGACGGTTACCCAGCACCAGCTTGCCAAGTGGAGCGATGCTCATTTGGTTGTTTACATTGGTTGTGGTGAGCGAGGAAACGAGATGACGCAGGTTTTGGAGGAGTTTCCTCAATTGAAAGACCCTCGTTCAGGAAGACCCCTTATGGAACGGACCATTCTGATTGCCAACACGTCAAACATGCCTGTTGCTGCTAGAGAGGCCTCAATATACACAGGAATAACAATAGCGGAGTATTTCCGAGACATGGGTTACCACGTTGCTTTAATGGCCGATTCAACCAGCCGTTGGGCAGAGGCCCTCAGAGAGATATCTGGGAGGCTGGAGGAGGTGCCTGCTGAAGAGGGTTTCCCAGCTTATTTGCCTACTCGCTTAGCTGAATTTTATGAAAGAGCTGGTCGGGTCATCACGTTGGGAGGGAACGAAGGAAGTATAACGATAATAGGAGCAGTATCCCCACCAGGAGGAGATTTTACCGAACCTGTTACTCGAAACACTAAACGCTTTATAAGGTGTTTTTGGGCATTGGACAAGAGCCTGGCGGGGGCAAGACATTTTCCTGCCATAAATTGGCTGGAGTCTTACAGTGAGTATGCCAGGGAAGTGGAAGACTGGTTTGCTGCTCACGTGGATCCTAAGTGGGGAGAGTACAGGGACAGGGTGAGGGAGCTTTTGGCGGAGGATGAGAAGATTCAACAAGTTATACGTCTTGTGGGTGAGGACGTACTACCTGATGAGCAGAAGCTGATAGCGTTCACGGCCTTTTTGCTTAAAAATGGATACCTGCAGCAAAGTGCTTTCAGCGACGATGCTTACTCCCCACCTGAGAAGGGTTTTGCCATTTTAGACTTGATACTTCATTTTTACGAAAAGGCTTCTGAGCTCGTGAAAAGAGGAGTGCCTCTTTCCCTGATAAGGGGAGGTAAACCGGTACTTGAGATAACCCACATAAGGGAGAGGACTTCAGAGGAGATAACAAATGAGATCTCTGGTCTGAAAAAAGAACTTGACGCTTTCCTGGACAAGGTGGGAAGCGAAAGAAAAGCTACGAGAGGAAGGGGCTAATATGCCAGTAGCTGAATATATCGGGGTTAAAGCTATTAACGGACCGTTTGTCCTGGTCGAAAACGTGAAGGGAGCAGGATATGGTGAGATAGTCGAGGTGATAGGGCCTGATGAAGTTACCAGAAAAGGAAGAGTCGTGGTGCTTGATGAGCGAGCTACCCTGATTCAGGTCTTTTCAGGCACTGAGGATCTGGTCCCTGAGAGTTCTCGGGTTCGCTTTTTAGGAAAGGAGCTTGTTATGACGCTCTCCCCATCTATATTAGGGCGCACGTTCAACGGACTTGGAGAGCCCAGGGATGGTTGTGGCCCCGTGTTCGGAAGTGTGGTGCGCAATGTTAATGGTTGCCCCATAAACCCTATGGCCAGGGTCTATCCCAGGGATTTTATTCATACAGGCATATCCGTCATAGACGTTCTAACCACCTTGGTCAGAGGACAAAAGCTTCCTATTTTTTCTGGTAATGGGCTGCCCCATAACAGGTTGGCCGTTCAAATTGCTACCCAGTCAAGACTTTTGGGGGCGGAGAACTTTGCCGTGGTTTTCGTAGGCATAGGGATAAAACATGACGACGCAGCTTTCTTTGAGAGAAACATTATGGAAAGGGGTCGAACCAACAACATAGTGACGTTCTTGAATTTGGCTGATGATCCCGTTATCGAAAGGGTTGCTGCTCCCAGGTTTGCTCTTACCGCGGCGGAATATCTTGCTTTCGACCTAGGCCTTCACGTGCTGGTCATAATGACCGATATGACAAATTATTGTGAAGCCCTCAGGGAGATTGGCGTGGCCCAAGGGGAAGTTCCGAGCCGTAAAGGTTACCCCGGGTACATGTACAGTGATCTAGCCTCTTTGTACGAGAGGGCGGGAGTGCTCAAAGACAGCGGTGGAAGCTTGACTCAGCTTCCTATCTTAACCATGCCTAACGATGACATAACTCATCCCATTCCAGATTTAACAGGTTTTATTACGGAAGGGCAGATCGTGCTTTCAAGGGAGTTGGATGGCAAAGGTATCTATCCCCCAATTGATGTAATAGCTAGTCTCTCTCGCCTGATGAAGGACGCCATAGGCAGGGATTTTACTCGGGATGACCACCCAAATGTGGCAAGCCAGTTGTTTGCCTCTGTAAGCAGGGTGGAGGAAGTGCGGTCTTTGGCTAGCGTAGTTGGTACAGAGGAGCTAAACGAGCAGGATAAGGCATCCCTGAAGTTTGGGGAGCGCTTTGAAAGGGAGTTCTTGAACCAGGGGGACCGAGAGGATAGGGATATAACAAAATCTCTGGACCTTGCCTGGAGCGTACTTTCAGAATTGCCCAGGGAGCAGCTTGTGAGGGTCACATCGGAGGAGTTGCGACTTCACATAAAAAAGTGGCTGTGACTTCTCGGAGATGAGGATTTTAAGTCAATATTTACTTTGCTAAAATATAGATGTATTATTACATCAGTAGGATGTATTGTTTGCAAAGGGAGGGGATACTGAATGAAGAAGATAGTTGTTGCTGTTGATGGTAGTCAAACCAGTATAGATCTCCTCGAGCACGCCCTAAAATACGCAGAAAAGGAAAAGGACGTATCTTTGTTCGTCCTACATGTGATAGAACCGTCCGAAGGGAAGACTGTTTGGTACAGTCACTACCCAGTTCATTTACTGCCTTCGGAAGAAGAGGTGAAAGAGAAGATCGAACAATTAGTGGCTGAAGCGTCAAAAAGAGGGAACGTCTCAAAGGATCTGCCGGTCACCGTTGTAGTGAGAAGCGGAGTCCCTTATGAGAGCATTTTGGACTATGCCAAGGAGATTGACGCATCAATGATAATGATAGGCCACAGGGGGCTTTCCGACCTGCAAAGGTTTTTTATCGGCAGCGTGGCGGCGAAGGTAGTTTACCATGCTCCCTGTAGTGTGTACGTTTATGTCCCCAAGTGATTTTGCTTTCTCCTTGACAAAAAAATGGGAAAGAGGATAATAGCCTAGTTAACATTGGGAGGCATGAAAAGGGGCACCCAAAAGAGGGTGCCCCTTTTCATGTGAAAAGAATACTAGGAGGAATTGATTAATTCTATGATTAATGCGAAAACGCAATATTTTGATGTGCTGAGAGAAGAATTAAGGGCAGCTATGAAAGAGAAAGGGTTTGTTGCCTTCACCCCTGTCCAAGAGCAGGTAATGGCTATGGATGACCATGACCGTGACATGATCGTAAGGTCTAAAACAGGTTCTGGCAAAACCTTGGCTTTTTTGCTTCCCCTTTTGAACGAAGGGACTTGGAGCAATGGTACCCCTAAAGTTTTGATTTTGTCTCCGACGAGGGAGCTTGCACAGCAGACGGCAAAGGAAGCCCGGTGGGTTGGGAGAAGATTGGACCTTGCTTTGGCTGTGCTCGTTGGCGGAATGGACATGGCTACCCAGATCAGGGACTTGAAGTGCGGAGCATCCATGGTGATAGGCACTCCAGGACGAGTCCTGGATCATCTTAGAAGAGGTAAGTTGGACCTCTCCGGACTAGAAACCATTGTTTTGGACGAAGGGGACCAGATGCTGGATATGGGTTTCCGAGAAGAACTTGAGTCTATCATGGACAGTGCCCCGCAGGTAGAGCGTATTTGGCTTTTTTCAGCCACTATGCCTGAGGAGATAAAGGCCCTTGCAAGGAAATACTTGAAAGATCCTCAAATCTTGTCTGTTGGAGAAGAGGGGCGCCATTCTGATATAAGCCACAAGGTTTATAGGGTGCCTAGGGACAAGAGAATAGAGGGCCTTATAAACACCCTTTTGTGGGAGAATCCGTCGAAGGCCTTGGTTTTTTGCCGCACTAAGGCTGAGACCGCTGATATCGCTGCAAGATTGTCAAAAGAGGGATTTAATACTCGGTGTTTGCACGGAGACATGTCTCAAAGGGACAGAAACCTCACGTTGAAGCTTTTTAGAGAGGGCTTGGTCAACCTTTTGGTAGCCACCAATGTGGCAGCCAGGGGACTGGATATTCCTTACATTGAGAAAGTGTTCCAGCTGGGGTTGCCAGATGACCTGGAAACCTTTACCCACAGAAGTGGTAGAACTGGCAGGGCTGGCGAAAAGGGAGAAAACGTCGTAATTTTGAATTTGAAAGAGGCAGAGAGATTCAAGGTCATGCTGCAAAGAACCAAGGTAAAAGCCGAGTGGCTTGATGTGCCTGATAAAAGCGAGATTTTGGTGATGTCTCGCTACAGGAAGCAGCTTGACTTGATGGAGGAGGGCCATTCACCTACGGAAGATTTTCTGGAATGGGCAGAAGAGCTTTTGAAGGAAACGGACCCTACACTTTTGGTGGCTAAACTGCTTATGGAGGTAGCCAAGGACACCCCCTGTGGATATGAGCTTCGGAACGAACTTAACACAGAGAGAAATAACCTTAAAAAGGTTCGCAAAGGTGCCAGTTTCGATGGAAAATCTAGTAATGCCCATTGGAATAAATCTAAGGCGACCGCGAAGATGGTAAAGATTGGGCTTAACCCATCGGTTGACTGGAACGTGGGGAAAATTTTGGGATGCCTTTGTAATGCCCTGGGAGTAAGAAGCTCCGAGGTCGCAGGAATTAAAATTAGGGGCCAAAGTGTGCATGTAGAGCTTTCCCCTTTAGCTATAAAAAATTTGAGGAAACGGGAGTTGGATTTAGCCCGTTGGGGATTTTCCAAAATAAACCCAGTGGAAGATAGTCATACTGCTAAAGCTCCCAAGAAAAGAGGTTCTGGGAGGACAGTTAAAAGCTCGAGGACAGGATCCAAGAAAAAGACCTTTTAGCTTTTAATAAGCATGTCATGAATGAAAACATTGAGAAAGGGGGTTACCTATAGGTAGCCCCCCTTTCTGTAAATGCGTTAAACTGCAAAAGTTTTAGTTGTGGAGTATAATATAAAAATGTAAACATGAACCATAATCACTTGAGATGAGAAAAGGGTGAGAGAGTCATGAAAAAGAGGATATTAGCTTTCTTGGCTTTTGGGATTGTATCAGTTCTCATGGTTGTTTGTCTTGCTGGACCTTCGATGGCAGCCGAGTTCAGTGCATCCATGGCTATAAGCAGCGCGCAGGGAGGAGAGATGACAGGCAATGTCTACGTGAAGGGAAACTGGATGCGTCAGGACCTCAACACACCTACGGGAGTCCAATCGGTAATAGTTAATCCTGAAAATAACGTGATGTACGTGTTGTTCCCGGAGCAGTCAGTTTACATGGAAATGGAAAATCAGCAGGTAACCCTGGACGAAAGTGAGACCTTAGAGACCAAGCTGGCGGACGTGGCGGATGTCAAAAAGTTGGGTAAGGAAAAAGTTCAAGGTTTTACATGTATAAAGTACCTGGTCACTTATCACGACCCGAATGCAGGCAAATCTACTATATGGGTATCTGAAAAACTCAATTACCCCTTGAAAATTTATTCTGAATCTCCTCAAGACACAGTTACCATAACCTACTACGATGTGGTGATAGGCAAAGTAGACCCTTCTCTTTTCGAAATCCCTGATGGCTACGAAAAAATGGACATGAAAATGCTTTATTGAGCTCTTGTCTTTCACAAATGGGCCTCTGTCTTTACAATTCTTAATAAAAATGAACGCCATCTTTACGGTCATCTGTATAAAATGTGCCTTGAGAATATTGGAGGAGGCGTTAGATCATGAGAAAAACTGTAGGTGTATTGTTGTTGATTTCACTGTTACTTTTAAATAGCCAGTCCCTTGCTTTTGCACAAAAAGCTAGCCATGGGAAGCCCTTTGCCGGTGGGCCCGAGGGGGTGATGGATCCTTTCATCTTAAACTCACTGAACCTTACGGAGGAACAAAAAAGTGCTCTGTGGGACCTATTGTTTGACGATAAGAAGGTTTCTTGGGGACGTGAGAATGTAATGGAGGACGTTCTTAAGCTAACCATCATAGATAAGCCTGTAGATAAAAAGACAGCTTCAATGATAAGGGAAAGAATAGAGGCCCATCTTTTGGAAAGGTACAAGAAATTACATAAAGTTTACTCCATACTTACTCCTAATCAGAGGGTTATGCTCAAGGCTAAGTTGGATGAAGGTATGAATGGTCCAGGATGGGGTAACAAAAAGGTAAAAGTGAAATATCTTAACAACAAAAATGGCATGGAGCACTTCTTTTTCATGAGCAAGTTGAATCTGTCCCCCGGGCAAAAAGACAAGATCAAAGTCATTGTGCATGAGACCTCGGAAAAGGTTCGGATGAACCGCACTAATTTGCGGAACCGTTTTGATAATATGTTCCGTCTTGTATGGAAGGATAAACCCGATTGGCATGCTCTGCGTTTGGAGAGCAAAACAGCATCCAAAGAAATGACCGAAAACCTTCTTGCATGGCAGAAGGCTATTCTGGATATTAAAAAAGAACTTACTCCTAGGCAGAAAAGAGAGCTCATGGATTACTTTAGAGGCATGAACTTTTTTGATCTTTAGGGATGGCTAGTTTTTCTTGAAGGGCGGCTGAAAATGGGAAGGATTCTTCTAGTAGAGGATGATGTGGAGCTTTGTGAGCTTCTGCATGAATACTTTGAATCTGAAGGCTTGAAGGTCGAATGGGTTCACGATGGTGGAGAAGGTCTGAAAAGGTCCTTCTCCAATTTATATGACATGATCATTTTAGACCTAATGCTACCTGGGATGGACGGGCTTGAGGTTTTGAAAAATTTGAGGAAGAAATCGAACGTTCCGGTCATAATTCTTACCGCAAAGGGAGACGATGTAGATAGGATAGTTGGACTGGAATTGGGCGCAGACGATTACGTCCCTAAACCTTTCAACCCTAGAGAGCTGTTGGCCCGCATACGGGCGGTTTTGAGAAGGGCGAAGGAGACCAAGGATCATAAACTAGGATCGTCTGAAGAGACAATATCTGTAGGAGACTTAAAACTTTACCCTTCCTCCAGGACTGTCCTTTTGAATGGTATGCCGGTAGAGTTAACATCTACAGAATATGAGCTTTTAGAATTCCTGGTAAGTTCCGCTGGGAAACTTGTAAGCAGACAAAAATTGGTTCAGAAAGTCCTTAAAAGAAGCTATTCTCCTTTTGACAGAAGCGTGGATGTTCATATAAGCAATTTGAGGAAGAAACTGGGACCTTACAAGGACGGACAAAAGAGAATAAAGACCGTGCGAGGCGAAGGGTACATTTTTACTTTGCCGAAAGACAGTGGATAATCTTGAGGAGCTAGAACATGTTCAGAAAACTTTTTTTGTGGTTTCTCTTCGGTATGCTCTTGGTCATAACAGTCAGTGCCTCCCTTACCATCTTTATGGCGAGAGAGGGAATAATCTTGACTGGGAGGGAAGATATCCTTTCAGCTGCATTGGAGAGTCATGGACTCAGGTGCCTTGAAATATACCAAGAGGAAGGCCCTTTGAGCTTAAGAGATGAGCTCAAAAAAATATTCGATCAAACTGGCTTTTTCATTCACATACTGGATGAAAAGGGGAGGCCTTTGTGGAATTTCCCTCACTCCGGTAGGGTAAGAGATTTGTGGCTCGAAGCAAAAAAAAGCGGTCGAGAGGTGATCAACAGGAGGGACTTAGTAGCTGTCTTCAAGGAGATAAGGACAGAAGATGGGAAAAAATATATTCTCATAGGAGTCCTTCCTAAGAGGCCTCTGTTTCCGGGTTTCATAAGGAACCCGAAGGCCCTTCTCATACTCGTTGTCGGTTTCTTGTTCTCAGTGATGCTTCTTGCATATGTTCTGACCAAGCACATCACAGGCCCCGTACTGCAACTGAGCGAGGTCGCAAAGGCCGTTACGGAAGGGAATTTTTCTGTAAGGGTAGGGGATGACGTCAAGAGGCGTAAGGATGAAATAGGACAATTGGGACTGGCTTTCGATGAAATGACCTCCTATGTAAATGAACTTTTGGAAGCACAAAACAGGCTCCTGCGCGATGTGTCCCATGAACTTAGATCTCCGCTGGCCAGGCTTATGGTTGCCTTGGAGTTGGCCCGTAAGGATTTGCCGGAATCCAACCAGAGGTTCCTGGATAGGGTGGAGAGAGAGGCTTCAACCTTAGGGGAAATGATAGGTCATATCCTATCTGTTTCTCGGCTTGAGCAGGAGATGGGGAAAAAGATGTTTTCAGAAAACGACCTAATAAAGCTTGTAAAATCAGTTATAGAGGATTCCAGGATAGAGGCTGAAAAGGACGGTAAGGAGATCCTTTTTAGATCCCAGTTTGAGCGATTAATTATTCCGATGCGAGTGGAAATGTTAAAAAGTGCTATAGAGAACGTTTTACGAAATGCCATAAGGTACACTCCTGTAGGTGGTCAGATCCAAATAAAAGTAGAAGATGGCGATGACTACATGATAAGGGTTAGCATAAGAGATCAGGGAGAGGGAGTTCCTATAGATCAGATAGATAAATTGTTCAAGCCTTTTTACAGGGTGGAGACGTCCAGGAACAGAAAGAAAGGTGGAGTAGGATTGGGGCTAGCTATTGCCAAGAGAGCCTTGGAATATCATGGAGGAAGGATAGAGGCAGCAAATGCCCCTGATGGAGGCTTAGTTGTGACCATGTGGCTTCCGTTGGCGAAGAAATGATCTTACTCTCCCCTTCTGTAATAGAGGACTTGTACCTTTTCCAGGGTGACCAATCCTTCTGTAATCATCTCATCCAGGTGGGGCAAAAATGCTTGAATTCGTTCTGGAGTATCCACTATCTCTATGACTACGGGCAAATCCTCAGAGAGCCTAAGTATCTTTGCTGAATGTAGTCTGCTGTGGGCGCCAAATCCTAGTATGCCCCTTAGGACGGTGGCACCTGCCATGGAAAGTTCCTTCGCACGGTTTACTATGGCTTCATAAAGAGGTTTTCCCTTGTATTTGTCGCTTTCTCCAATGAAGATGCGCAGCAATTGAGCTTCTTGGGGTAACTCCATGATATTTTTACCTCCATTAAATGAACTTGCCTACGATGATACCGCATAACATGGACAACAGTCCTATTCCATTTTGTAGAAGGAGGTTGGCGATCGCCCATGTGAGCTGATCATCTCGCAAAAGTTGAGCGGTTTCAAGCATGAAAGTCGAAAAGGTTGAAAAGGCTCCAAAAAATCCGACGAAGATTATAGTTCGAATTTCTCCCGCAAGCTCCAGTTTTTCCTGAAAGAGGGTGAAGAGGGCCCCTGCCAAGAAGCAGGCTATTATGTTTACCATAAAGGTTCCCATGGGGAATAGAATGGTCATGTTCTTTTGAATCGCTCCGGATAGGCCATATCTGCACAGGGCCCCTATTCCTCCTGCGATCACAAGCCACAAAATTTTCTGATAAAAAGTCAATGTCATAGGGTGCACCGCCTGTTAAGATCTTTAATTGTGTCGTATAGTTATGGTATATAAACCTTGTCCAATCTGCAAGTTATCAAGGCTCTTGAGCTGCTTGAATTCTTGATGCAAATTTGAGTTAGGTTAAGGCAAGTTTACCCAAGGATCAGAAAATTACGTGAAGGAAGAGTATGTTGCTATGGATTTTAAGCTCGTGCCCATAGGGGAGGTTTGTTCTCCCTTCAAGTCTTGTAGTGATGTTCCGCGACAAGCGGAAGATTGGCTGCCACCAGTCAAGATAAAAATATATGAAGAGTACCTTAGGGGGCTGTATAGGCTTAAAACAGGGCAGGTGCTATATATTTTGAGTTGGTTGCACTTGGCGGATAGGAAGATGTTGGAGGTCCACCCCAGAGGGGACAGATCGGTTCCACTTCATGGAGTCTTTGCGACTCGCTCTCCCCACAGGCCTAATCCCATAGGCTTGCACGTGGTGACGCTGAAAGAGTTAAAGGAAGATGGGATTATTGTTCATCCATTGGAGGCTATAGATAAGACGCCCATTTTGGATATAAAACCCTACAAGCTCCACTGGCCTCGTGGTGATGAAAAAAGAGCATAAAAGACAATAAAGGAGGCTTTCATATGAAGGGCTCAATCTTTGTAGAGAGAGTACCATTAGTTGATAAAGTTTTACATGAGCATGGATTCAGTGATTATAAATGGATCCGTCCTAGTGATGTTCCAGTATCTCAGTGGGTTAGAGTCAAGTGCATGTACGGCTGTCCAGATTATGGGCGCAATGCTTCATGCCCTCCCAACGTTCCTTCAGTCTCTGAGTGCAGTAGGTTTCTGGCCGAATATGAGAAGGCAGTTCTGATACATCTTTTCTGCGACTCCACGCTGGATGGCATGCGAGAGTGGGTGGTGAGGAATCAAAAGGAACTTCTCAAGGTAGAGAAGACCATATTTGTAGAAGGAATGGAAAAGGCTTTCTTGCTGTCCTTCGACAATTGCAATCTATGTGGTACCTGTGCAGGGAATGTGGTTGAGTGCAGATTCCCCTACATGAGAAGGCCCACCATGGAGGCCTTTGGCATAGAAGTGTTCACCCTGGTCAAAATGTTGGGGTATGGGATATCTGTCAAAAAGGACACAAAAGAGTCTACAGATAGATTTGCCCTTCTCTTGGTCCAATGACCTTTCTATTGCAATAACATGAAGAGGAGGGGCCTTAAAGCCCCTCCCAAATTAACTTTTCAAGGCCGCTGCGATCTCCTGAGGAGACATATAAAGGGGGTGCTTAAGGCACAAATCTATTACCATTTCTCTGTAAGAATTCATATTGGCCTTGTTCTTTTCTCTCAAAACCTTTCCTATTATGGAGGCCACGGTCTCGATCTCTTTTTCTTGAAAGCCCCTTGATGTGACGGCCGCTGTCCCTATCCTGATTCCACTTGTAACAGTGGGTTTTTTGTCATCAAAGGGTATCATGTTTTTGTTCACCGTTATGCCAGCCTTTGCTAGGTATTCCTCTGCTTCTGAGCCCGTCAAGTTCCAAGGCCGCAAATCTACCAACATAAGATGATTGTCTGTCCCTCCAGAGACTATACGAAGGCCCATTTCCTGGAGCAGGGAAGCCATCTTGCGGGCATTGGCTTGAACTTGCTTGGCATATTTTATGAACTCATCGGTTGATGCAAGTTTAAAGGTCACTGCCTTTGCAAGGAGGTTCTGCAGTATAGGGCCACCTTGGGTGCCGGGGAATATGGCCTTGTCTATTTTTGAAGCGTGTTCCTTGCGACACAATATGAAGCCGCCTCGAGCCCCGCGGAGCGTTTTGGTCGTGGTGCTAGTCACTACGTCAGCCCACGGGACAGGGGAAGGATGAACTCCTGCAGCTACCAACCCTGCAATGTGAGACATATCCACCATGAGGAAGGCACCTACTTCGTCGGCTATTTGCCTGAAAGCCTTGAAGTCTATGAAGCGGGAGTAAGCGCTGCAGCCGGCGACTATAAGTTTAGGGTTGTGAGCTTTAGCTAGATCCCTTACCTGATCTAGGTCTATCTGTTCTGTGGTTTTATCCACTCCATAAAATACGGCGTTGTAGAATTTGCCAGTTATGCTGACTTTGCTGCCGTGGGAGAGATGTCCTCCATGCGCTAGATCCATGGAGAGTATGGTGTCTTTGGGTTCAAGAAGGGCCATATATGCGGCCAAATTAGCGTTTACGCCCGAGTGGGGTTGCACGTTTGCGTGCTCAGCGCCGAAGAGAGCTTTGGCTCTTTCAATTGCCAAACTCTCTATCTCGTCTATAACTTCGCATCCCCCGTGGTACCTGTTTCCCGGGTAGCCTTCTGCATATTTGTTGGTCAACACGCTTCCTTGGGCTTCCATTATGCATTCTGGAACGAAATTCTCCGAAGCTATCAGTTCTATAGTGGTGCTTTCTCTTAACATCTCTTGGGCAATCAACTTGGAGATCTCAGGGTCTACCGCTTGGAGCTTGTGCACTTTTGCCTCACCTTCCTTGCAGATATTTAAAATATAATAACCCATAATATTGTATATGGTAAGGGAATATTTCAAATAGATATGGTTGGCAATGCTCAGAAAATATTGATAAAATAAGCAGTAACAGAAGATAAAAAAGGACTTTGGTTTGCAAAGCATCTCTTAAAGCCAAAGGGGAGTAGCTTAAAGACAGAATCACCAACACGGCCCAAAGGCCTGGTTCTGTCGGCATCTTTGTGTGCTAGCGAGACCTTCGGCGTGGTGAGTACCATGCAGAGGGTCTTTTTTTGTGGGATCCTCTTGAGATTAGGAGGGATTATTGTGGACTGGTTTTCTGTGATGGCTGCAGGTTTTACTTGGAAGCAGCTTGTAATGATAGGCGTAGGTTTCTTGCTGATGTGGTTCGCCGTGAAGAAAGAGTATGAACCCAACCTGCTTTTGCCTATGGGTTTTGGAACCATACTGGTAAACCTTCCATTATCGTCTGCCATAACACAATTGGTTGATGGAATTCCTCATGAGGGGGCAATAAGTCTTTTGTTCAATTGGGGGATAGCTACGGAAATGTTCCCTCTTTTGATATTCATAGCAGTAGGGGCAATGATAGACTTTACACCCCTTTTAGCTTCACCGGTAATGTTTTTGTTTGGCCTGGCAGCCCAGGCAGGTATTTTCCTCACTCTAGGCATAGCCTTGCTTTTGGGTTTCGACTTCAAGGAGGCGGCTTCCATAGGCATAATAGGAGCTGCAGATGGTCCTACGTCAATCTATGTGGCCAACAGGTTTGCTTCTCATTTGCTCGGCCCCATCTCTGTGGCGGCCTATACCTACATGGCCATAGTCCCCCTGATACAGCCTCCGGTCATAAAGGCCTTGACGACAAGGGCCGAGAGAAAAATCAAAATGAAGTACTGCCACAAGGAGATTTCTTATCGCACGAGAGTTCTTTTTCCCATAGTCGTTACCATAATAGCTGGAATCGTCGCTCCGGCTTCGGTTTCCTTGATAGGGTTTCTCATGTTCGGCAACTTGATAAAAGAATGTGGAGTGCTCGAAAGATTGGCAAAAGCAGCTCAGAACGAGCTGGCCAACCTAGTTACACTCCTTCTTGGTTTTTCCATCGCTGCAACTATGACGGGCGACCTTTTCGTTAGAAAGGAAACTTTGGTTATAATTGGCTTGGGCCTGGTGGCTTTCGTGTTAGATACAGCATCAGGAGTGCTTTTCGCAAAGTTCGTCAATTTGTTCTTGAAGAACAAGATCAATCCCATGGTGGGAGCGGCAGGGATTTCTGCTTTTCCCATGTCGGCTAGGGTTATTCAGAAGTTGGCGAAAGAGGAGGATCCTTCAAATTTCGTATTGATGCACGCGGTGGGCGCCAATGTGGCAGGCCAGATTGGTTCAGTCTTGGCAGGTGGCCTGCTTCTTATGTGGCTTGGATAATTTGCCGTGTTGGATAAAATGTGTTACTTGGTTTTGGTGAGTTTATGGGTTTGAAAGAATAAAACAAATATCTATAAGGGAGGTCAAACAATGGAAGAGAGTAAGAGAAAGCGGCTTCAAGAGCTCGCTCGAACTATTCGCTGCGATATCATAAAAATGCTTGAAGCTGCGGGGTCTGGGCATCCAGGAGGTTCTTTGTCGGCTGTAGAGATAGTTACTGCATTGTATTTCGAGGTAATGAGGCACGATCCTCAAAACCCCCAGTGGCCAGATAGGGACAGGTTAATTCTTTCGAAAGGCCATGCATGTCCAGTGGTCTACGCCGCCCTGGCCGAAGCTGGTTACTTCCCAAAGGAAGAACTGCTCACCTTGAGGAAGTTCGGATCAAGGCTTCAAGGACACCCTGACAGGAAGAAACTTCCTGGTTTGGAAGCATCCACAGGAAGTCTTGGTCAAGGATTGTCCATAGCGGCTGGGATAGCCTTGGGATTCAAGATGGATGGAAAAAGAAACGATGTGTATTGCTTGATGGGAGATGGGGAGCTCAACGAAGGACAGATTTGGGAGGCAGCGATGACGGCATCACACTACAAGCTCGATAACCTGTGTGGAATAGTGGACCATAACTGCCTTCAGATCGACGGTTGGACGTGTGAAGTCAAGAACATGGAACCCCTTGTGGATAAGTGGAAAGCCTTTGGCTGGAACGTCCTGGAAGTTGACGGCCACAATATAGAAGAGGTAGTTGCGGCCTTTAGGCGGTTCAAACACACTCATTTCAAGCCTACTGTGATAATAGCCCATACCATTAAGGGTAAAGGTGTGTCCTTCATGGAGGACAACGCGGCATGGCACGGTAAGGCACCTAACAGAGAGCAGGCAGCCTTGGCGTTGGAAGAGCTCTGCGGGGGGTGTTGCTAATGACTATGAAACTTGCTGAAAACATATATGAAAACGTGGATCAGATCCCCACTAGGTTTGGATATGGTGATGGGCTGCTCAAATTAGGAGAGATGGATGAGCGCGTGGTGGTGTTGGGGGCGGACTTGAGCTCCTCCCTGCGGGTGGATCTGTTTAGGGATGCATATCCTGATAGGTTCATACAGACTGGAATAGCGGAACAGGACATGATGTGTCTTGCAGCGGGACTGTCCCTTGCCGGTAAAATACCCTTTGTAAGCACTTATGGTGTTTTCTGTACTGGCAGGGCATGGGACCAGCTCAGAACTACGGTTGCCTACGGCAATTTGAACGTCAAAGTGGGTTCGGGACATGGAGGGATCTCTGTAGGAGCAGACGGAGCAACTCATCAGGCTTTGGAGGATATAGCCATCACGAGGGTTATTCCAGGCGTTACTGTGATAGTTCCCTGCGACTATCATGAGACAGTGAAAGCAACCATAGCTGCTGCCCAAATAGAAGGACCGGTAGTGATAAGGTTCGGAAGAGAGAAAGTGCCTGTAATAACCACTCCCGAGACCCCCTTCCAGGTAGGTAAAGCTGAGATATACAGGGAAGGCGAGGACGTTACAGTTGTAGCCTGTGGAGTAATGGTTTACGAGGCGCTCATTGCGGCGGAATTACTGGCCCAGGAGGGCATCTCGGCTCAGGTTATAAACTGCCACACAGTTAAGCCCATCGATAAAGAAACGTTGATAAAGGCTGCACAAAAGACCAAAGCGGTGGTGACGGCGGAGGAACACCAAGTCATGGGTGGATTCGGTAGTGCAGTAGCTGAGGTGCTCTCTCAAAACGTGCCCGTGCCCATGCGCTTTGTGGGTGTTCAAGATACTTTTGGACAGTCGGGAGATCCAGATGTTTTGATGAAGGCTTATGGTTTGAAGGCCGAAAATATAGTTCAGGCTGCAAAAGAAGTTATAAAAATAAAAAGAGGTGGATAAAGCATGTCTAGGTATCTGGCTGATAGGATGTCCAAGCTAGGGACAGAAACAGCTTTTGCAGTTGGCGCCGAAGCCGCGGAAATGGCTTCGAAGGGTATCAAGGTTTACCCTTTTCATCTTGGGGACCTCAACATTCCTACGCCTAGGCACATAAGGGAGGCGGCTTTAAAGGCGTTGGAGGATGGCAAAACAGGGTATTGTCCCACTCCTGGTATAGCCCCACTGAGAGAAGCTTTGGCAGAAGACGTAGGTAAAGCCAGGGGGTTGAATTTGGGTGTCGCAAACGTCAGCGTTCAGCCTGGAGGCAAACCTGTGATAGGCAAGTTCATAATGGCTTTTATGAACCCTGGAGATGAAGTGCTTTATCCCAATCCAGGTTTTCCCATTTACGAGTCCATGATACGCTTCCACGGTGGTGTCCCCAAGCCTTATGGCTTTATTGAGGTGGAGGACGGTTTTGCGCTGGATTTTGAGGCGATCGAAAAACAGATAACCCCCAAGACGAAACTCTTGATTTACAATAACTATCACAATCCCACTAGCGCTTCCTCTGATGAAGCGGAAATGCAGCGTCTGGCTGAGCTCTGCTTGAAGCACGACTTGCTGGTGTTGAGCGATGAGGCATACTTCGATATTCTCTATAGCGGAGAGGGCAAGAGCATTGCCAGTATCCCAGGCATGTTCGAACGTACCATTATCCTTTACACTTTCTCCAAGAAGTTTGCCATGACCGGTTGGAGACTAGGGGCAGCCATAGGTCCAGAGGATCTTATAAGCCATATATCGAGGTTCAATGTCAACGATGAGTCTTGTACTGCTCATTTTGTCCAGTGGGCTGGAGTGGCTGCCCTCAAGGGACCCATGGACGAATTTTACTCTATGATGGAGACCTTGAGGGAAAGACGGGACGTAGCTGTGGATCTTTTAAATAGTATGAAGGGTGTAAGGGTCAGCAGGCCCAACAGCACTTTCTATCTTTTCGCCAATGTAACTGAGGCAATGGACAACCTGGGGATGAAGACGGTTGAAGAGTTCCGCAAAAAGATTTTGGACGAAACAGGAGTATCCTTCACGACAAGAAACCACTTTGGTTCCCCTCTGCCGGACGAGAAGCAGTATTACATAAGGCTGGCTTACTCTGGAATAAGCGTAGAAGATATAAGGGAAGGCCTGTCTAAAATGAAGGAGCTTTTGGGGTAAAAAATGCATGAAAGTGGCAAGGCTTGACTCCTTGCCACTTTCATATTAACCCGACCATTGCAAAAGCTACGTAAAGCAGCAACACCCCCATGGTTGCCTTGAAGATCCTTTGATGTCTAGAGAGGAATTTTTGAAAAACTGTTCCCCCCAAAGCCCACAGGGCGTTGGCTGCGACTGCCACGAACGCCAGAGCTAGGGCAGAAGCCGTTATAAAGGGTAAAGATTTCGAGTAAGGAATGATGAAGGAAGATGTCACCGTAAGGGCATAAAGTATGCCCTTTACATTTAAGAACTGCATGGTCGCTCCGGCATAGAAGGAGCAAAGCTTCTCTAAAGAGGGGGTTGCTTCATTCATGTTTGCTGTCATTATCTTGTAAGCCAAAAAGAGGACGTAACCAGCACCTAGCACCTTTAAAAACGGAGATACCAAAGGCAAGGTCCTTTCCAAGAAAATATTCAAATATGAGGCGCATAAAAAGATGGTTGAAAAACCTACGAAAACCCCCAACATGTACCTGGTAGCCGCTTTAAATCCTAAAGTTGCCGCAAACGACATGGCAAGCAGATTGTTGGGGCCAGGTGTGAAGGACACTATTATGACGTATGTCACGAAGGCTAAAATCTTATCCATGCCACAACCATCCAGTTTCTGACATTTAAGTGCTATTATGCATTATTAGATCATAGTATATACATTTTGTCACGTTCAAAATGTTGTGGTCGCGTTTTATTTCATCTCCAAGAATGAATGGATTCCATCTTTGAGTATGTTGATAGCTGTAATATATTCTTTTAAATCTATTTTTTCTCCTTCTGTGTGTTCCAATAAACTATCCCCGGGGCCGTAAACGGCCATGGGGCAACCCCATGGAGCCACAGTGTTGAAATCACTGGTTCCGCTTTTTGCAAGGAGCCTAGGTTTGTAGCCGTTGATCCTTATTGCCCTTCTGAGTGCGACCACCATGGGGTCGTTTTTGTCCACTTGGTGAGGTCTAGCCATATCGACGAAAGAAAAGTCTACATCGAAGTAAGAACAGATGGATTCTATTTGCCTGGCTACGTCATCCAGGAGTTTACATGGCGGAACCCTTACATCCAGAAGAACTTCAGCGGTCCTTCCGTGACTTTCCTCGCCCTTCATGTAGGTCACGCTGCTTGAAATGTTGGCAATAGATTCTCTGTCTTGATTCTGGGTTTTAGGAGAGAGGGTTTCGATTATTTTTGCTACGGTAAGGATCACCTTGGTCATGGGGCCCGAACTCCAAGAGCGGTGAGCTCCTTCATCCCTTGAGCATATCCTGGTGAGGATTCTTCCTCTGTAGGAGGTGGCTATCCCACAGGTTCCCGTTGGTTCTCCAATTATGCACCCTTGTGGAGAGTGAAGATTTAGCCGGAATTTAGCGCCTCGAGAGTCTTCTTCTTCTCCTGTCGCGCCTATCAAGGTTATGGTCCAACCTTCGGGGAGAGTGCAAGAACCTCCCGCAACGGCCATAGCGCATAGTGGGCCTTTGGCGTCTACTGCTCCTCTTCCTATTAAACATCCTTCACTCATGGAAAAGGGAGGGCCCCCAGGTACGGTGTCTATGTGTCCCAATAGTATCAATTCCTTTTCTCCTTCCCCCCTGTGAGCAACCACGTTGCCCATTTCGTCTACGTAGGATTTTTCCCATCCAAAGGCGGGAAGGCTGGCAGAAAGGGCATTGGAAGCATCCTTTTCGTGACCGCTGATGCTAGAGATCTTTACTATGGCTGCCAGTAGTTCTATTGCTTTTTTCTCCAGTTCATGCATGGTTTGCCAGCACCTCCTCCAAGATGGATGTGGCTTCTTCAAAATGCTCTTTTTCTGCCACGAACGGCGGCATGAAGCGCAGGACAGTAGGCCCAGCGGGAAGGGCGAGCAAACCTTTGCTCTGCAGGTCCTTTATTATTGAAGAGGCCTTGCATCTCAACTGCACACCTACAAGGAGCCCTTGGCCTCTTATTTCCTCGATCAAGGGATTTTTTATGGACGATAACAGGAAGCGAAAATATTCGCCCTTTTCCGATGCTTGCTTTGGATATTTTTCTTCTTTCAAAAGCTGTATCGCGGCAAAGGCGACGGAACATACCAAGGGGTTACCACCGGCAGTGGAGCCGTGGCTTTGGGGAACGAAGTCGGAAAGTTCTTTCCTCCATAGAGTTAATCCCACAGGCAGACCGCCTGCTACGCCCTTTGAAAGGCATATTATGTCAGGGTTCAGGCCATAAGTGGAGCTTATGGATATTTCCCCGCACCTGCCAAAACCTGTTTGGATTTCATCGGCGACGAGCAGTGCTTTCGTCTTTCTGCATTGTTCCGATATAGCTTCTCCAAGGGAAGCGTCAAGAGGGTAAACTCCTCCCTCGCCTTGGATTGGCTCTACGAACACAGCTAAAGTATCTTCATCTATTTTAGGAGGTAGATCTTGAGGGGCGTAGTGTTCTACGTTGAATAAGAATGAAGTAAAGTTTGAGCGGTACTTGGGGTTAAAGGTCAAACTCAACGCTCCCAAGGTCCTGCCGTGAAACCCTCTTCTAAGAGCCAATACTTTAGATCTTTTGGGTCTGTTTAAGGCACATATCTTCAGCGCGCTTTCTATTGCCTCAGCGCCGCTGTTGGCCCAATAAATTCTGTAGTCCGGGAGAAAAAAGCTTAAAGCCTCGCAGGCTTTCTTCCTTTCCTCGCTTTCAAAGCCTCCTCCTATGGTCCAGGGCCTTTCGGAAGCGTCCTTAAGCGCCTTCACCAAGGCTGGATGGTTATGTCCGAAAAGGGCAGCACCATGTCCCATGAAAAAGTCCAAGTACCTGTTGCCGTCTTTGTCGTATATCTCTGTTCCACTTCCCCTAGTCAGAGTTAGACCGCGATTTCCGTAGATTTGGCTCTCCAAAGGTGAGTCCCCCCTCCTGATATGGCGTTGGTAATTGGGAGTTCAATTCTGCTGTCAGCGATTACAGCTTCCTGCAGCCCTCCTTCAAGGGCTTCCTTGCATGCCAAGAGTTTCCTTTTCATGTTTCCCTTCGCTGCGTTTTCAGCTACATGCCACTCGTCTAGGGAGATGTCCTTTATTAGTGAGTCTGGATCATCTACATTTTCGAGCAGTCCAGGGGTGTTCGTCAGAAGCACCAAAGTGCGTGCATTGCATGATGCTGCTATGCTACCGGCCAATCGGTCGCCATCGATATTAATGTACCTTGGCACGCTTTCGTCCCTGGCCAGAGGAGGAAAAACAGGCAAAAATCCTCGTTCTATAATGGCATGGATCCCGTCGTTGTCGATTCTGGTTATCTTTCCGCTTCGATTGCCTCTCAGTAATATGGTTCGGTTTCCCTCTAGAGCTCTTATTACATCTTTTACTTTACCGAGGACTAAAGTGCCGTTCATCGGATTGATTGGCACAGTTGGAACCCCCATGGCTCCAAGGAAAGAGCATATTTTGGCAGTCTCTGAAAAGGATGCCTTCTCAAACAAGACCATCTCTCTGTCGGTGACGAATCGGCTTCTGTAGCCTGATGGGCTAACTACATACCTGGGCTCCAATCCCGCTGCGCTGCAAAGGGCATCCATTGCCCCGCTTACACCATGGCATAGCACCCATCTTTCACCTCTTTTGACCCTACTAGCGAGGTCCAAAAGAGTATTGTCGTGATTATTGCCTTTTGCTCCTCCAATTTTTACTACTCCGTCCAACATGGATTATCCCTCCTATTAAGCTGGATAAACGGGCTGCATTTCGAGCCCTTCGGTCTCAGGTATGCCAAGCATTAGGTTTGCCGACTGTACAGCGCTGCCTGCAGCCCCTTTCATTAGGTTGTCGATGGCCGAAACAACCAGACAGTGGGTGTCGTCTTTTAGAGCAAACCCGACTAGAGCCTTATTGCTTCCCCATACGAGCTTGGGGTCCGGGAAGCGAAGGTGTGAAGGCCTTGCTGGACATAGCTCCACGAATGGCTCCACAGAATAAGTAGTTCTATATATTTTCCATAACTCCTTCTCTGAGAGTTTCGTGTTCAACGTCACGTCTGCGCAGGCCTGAACGCCCCTTACCGCTTCCATGGTAGAAAGCCGCATGGAAAGTTTCTCCAGTGGCAGTTCTAGCTCCTGGGAAACTTCTGCAAGGTGACGATGGCTGAAGGGTTCGACGATTCTAGCGGACCGGCTTCGGAAAGGATGATGACTTCCTGTAGAAGGCCTTGCTCCCGCCTCTGAAGACCCAGCCCTTACGTCCAGGTGGACGGACTCTATGAGGCCCGCCCTTGCCAAGGGGAGGATTGCCAATATGGACGCAGTAGCGTTACATCCTACACCCGAGGTGAGGTTCGCCGAGATGATTTTGCCACGGTTAAGCTCTGGCAGGCCGTATGCGGCGCTCTCTAGGAGGTCCGGTCTTGGGTGATCCAAGCCATACCAATGCCTATAGACCTCTGGGTCGTTGAGCCTGAAGTCGGCAGATAGGTCCACGACCTTTAGCCCCGCTTCAAGGAGCTTGGCCACCTCGTTGGCGGACGAGCCGTGGGGGAGTGCTACAAAGGCTATGTCCGCCTCATTTATAGGAGCTTCGTCGTAAGAGACGAAATTCATGCCTTGGAAGTATGACCTGAGATGGGGATGAGTAACCCCGATGGGGGTCCCCCTCTTGCTCTTGGATATCGCTGCTGTTACGGAAATCTGACTGTGCCTGGCCAGTATGCGTAGGAGTTCTCCTCCAGTCATGCCTGCGGCACCTAGTATTACAGCTTTAAATTTTTGATTCTGATGCATTGTCATCTCCCTTTCCTCAGGAAATAAAAAACCCGCAGGTTATCTCCTGCGGGTTGGATTTTTTAAGTTGCCACTTTGACGTGTTAATTAAGATTCTGTATGTTCATCCAACCCGCTTCCTTTATAGGGTGCGCGCTTGTCCTTTTTTATTCCGCATTTGGTGCGCTTTATTTTTATATCCTGGGCATACTGAATGACCTTGGCAGGAATATCGCAGCCGGTTGTTTCTATGGAGTTGCGGAATTCAGCACTGTCGTTTACTTCGTTTACCAAATAGCCCTGCTCGGTGATGAAAATGTCCACAGCCATGAAGTCTGCAGGGATGGCCTCATATACTCGCCTCAAAAGGGCATCCATATCCTGATCTATTGGATAGTTTTCAGCCGATGCACCTCGGGCTGTGTTGGTTATCCAATGAGCGGATCTTCTGCTTATGGCGCATAGAGGTTCTCCACCAAGCACGAAAGCTCTGATGTCGAAACCTGGCTTTTCTACGTACTCTTGGATATAGAACACGTGATGCAATGCTCCCAAGTGTTCCTTGTGTTCTATTATGGACTGGGCTGTTTCTTCGTCTTGCGCTTTGGCTATCAACCTTCCCCAACTGCCGGTTGATGGTTTGAACACTACGGGAAAACCTATTTCTCTTGCTGCAGCCAAGGCTCCTTCAGCGGAGAAGGCGACGCGGTACCTCGGCTGAGGAATGTTGTGCCTAGTGAGAACGGAGCTTGTAGCTATTTTGTCACCACATAAGCTCATTATCCCGGAGGGGTTTATGGTTCTTAATCCATAACTCTCCAGCATCCTCGCAATGGCAAGGTTTTGGAAGTGGCTGATGCACCTACATATAAATATATCCTCCTCGTTGTAATCCATGGGTAGAGAAAGGTCTCTTATGTTTTCCAGCGAGTACGGGACCCCCAACCTTTCTGCCCTCTCTGCCAAGAGCTTTTCCTCGGTCCTGAGTCTCGTGAACAGGATCCTTACGCGTCCGTTATTCACCCCAATCTTCCTCCACTTCTGGAGCTTCTGCCAATTCCAGCGGCTCCACGGAGAGTACCTCCAATTCGGTGCCACAATCAGGACAGCAGACTATTTCTCCCACTATGATGTTCTCATCCAACAAGATGTTTCCGTCGCAAATTACACAATTTCCTTGCATGTTCATCTCCTCCTTTTGCTTGTAGGTCAAAATAAAAATAGGCCCGTCCCCTAAGGGACGAGCCTATTTGTTAGCCCGCGGTACCACCCTAATTGAATGCCTGTGGCATTCCTCTCTGGGACCTTTGACGGAGTCCACCCGGGCGACGTACTCCAGGGATGATATCCCCTTTCCGTCCCAGCTCCATGGGTTTTGGGCTTTCGCACGGATCCGAGTTCCCTCTCAGCCGATGAGGAACTCTCTCTGTGGAATCCTGGTGTGCTAAAGCGCCCCACTTCATCGCCTTTGCGTTATTTGGTTCATACCACTCGTTTGATTGACCTAAAGTTTATTCAAGTTTTTGGGGTTTGTCAATAGGGCGAGGAGCTTTTTGCAAAAAATATTTTACTAGATTGTACTTATATCCCTGCGGCCCACGACCACTAAAACAATTTGCAAAATTTTAAAAATATGATACTAATAAAGTATCCATATAAAAGGATAAAGTTTGCAAGTTTTATGGAGGTGGTCCCGTTGAAAACAGAAATCGAAGCGGAAGATAAGATTTCTGACCTGAAGCCCCTTAAAAAAATCGTCAAAATGGGTCAAAGAGAAGGTTGGGGACTGATCAAGATCCTTCAGCAAGTACAGGTGGAGTATGGCTATTTGCCCAAGGATTTATTGAAAAGAACTGCAGAAATGCTCAAGCTGCCTTATGGAAAGGTCTTTGGTGTAGCCACATTTTATGCTCAGTTTCACTTGACGCCCAGGGGGAGACACATAATACAGCAGTGCGACGGGACGGCGTGTCATGTGAAAGGGGGAGTTAGGGTAGGTAGGTTCTTGCGTGAAGAGTTGGGGATAGGACCTGGAGAGACCACAGAGGATCTTAAATTTACTTACGAAGTTGTTTACTGCCTTGGCTCTTGTGGTCTAGCCCCAGTGGCCATGGTGGATGGAAGGGTGTACGGAGAGCTTTCGGTGGATAAGATGAAAAAAATTTTGGAAAACCTCGAATAAGAGGTGATGAGAATGGTTTGTAGACTAAAAACCCCCATGGATTTGAATAAATTGTTTCACAAGGCCCGAAAGGCAATCATCATCAGAGAGGAAAGCCCCCTAAAGGTGAAAGTTTTTGCTAACTCTGAGAGGGATTTCGAACAGGCCAGACGTATAGCCCGGGTTTTCATAGATCAAATGGAGAGAAAAGAGATAGCCATAAGAGTGAGCTTGGGGATTTGGGATGGGCCTGAAGAGCTTCAGCCAGTGGTGGAGGTAACGATGCCCCCATTGGGTGTTACAAGGTACGGAAGAGTTACAGAGAATTTAGCCAAGGAAATTATTAGAAAGCATATCATGGGTAAAAAGGTGATGTGGGAGCATTTGATAAGTCAGGACATGGCGCCAACTCTGTCTAAAGCAGACAGAAGATATGCGAATTGCCTGCCAAAGGGGAGATCGTGATGGCCCAGAGACTGTACAGATCCCATGTACTGTGTTGTAGAGGAACTAGCTGCACTTCTGGTGGTTCAAGTGAGATATTGGAGGCCATGCAACAAGAGGTACAGAAGCACAACCTTCAGGATGAGGTGCTGGTGACCTTTTCAGGGTGCCACGGGTTGTGTTCCATAGGTCCCATAATGGTTATCTATCCGGAGGACATATTATACTGCCACGTTAAGAGGGATGATGTGCCAGAGATAGTGGAAAAGACGCTGAAAAAGGGGACAGTGATAGAAAGGCTTTTGTTCAATGACCCTGCCTCTGGAGAGCTTATCCCTGAATATCATAGCATTCCTTTTTATCGTAACCAGCAAAGGATAATCCTCAGAAACTGCGGAGTTATAAATCCAGAATGTATAGAGGAGTATATAGGTAGAGGAGGCTACCAGGGGTTAACCAAGGCTTTATTTGAGATGGATCCGGAGAGTGTAATAGAGGAGATAAAACGCTCAGGACTAAGGGGAAGAGGTGGTGGGGGCTTCCCAACAGGCCTCAAGTGGCAGTTTGCCAGGAACGCTCCTGGGAACCCAAAGTATGTCATCTGCAACGCCGATGAAGGAGATCCAGGAGCATTCATGGACAGAAGCATCCTTGAAGGGGATCCCCACTCGGTGCTGGAGGGAATGATAATAGCAGGATACGCCATAGGAGCCCAAAAGGGTTTCATATACTGCAGGGCCGAGTACCCCTTGGCCATCAAGAGGTTGAACATTGCTATAGAGCAAGGAAAAAGGATGGGATGCTTGGGCAAGAATATATTGGGGTCTGACTTCAGCTTCGATATAGAAGTAAAAGAGGGAGCTGGAGCCTTCGTGTGTGGAGAGGAGACGGCATTGATAGCCTCCATAGAGGGTAAAAGAGGAGAACCCCGACCAAGACCTCCATTTCCTGCAGAGAGAGGACTTTGGGGTAAGCCCACGAACATCAACAACGTTAAAAGCTACGCGGCGGTAGCCCAGATAATCCAAAAAGGCGCAGAGTGGTTTTCTAGCATTGGAACTAAAGATAGCCCAGGCACGGCAGTCTTTGCCTTGACAGGGAAGGTGAAGAACACAGGATTGCTTGAGATCCCAATGGGTACTACTTTGGGGGAGATAGTTTTCGACATAGGTGGAGGTATCAACAAGGATCGTAAATTCAAAGCAGTTCAGACTGGTGGCCCTTTGGGGGGGTGTCTGTCCAGCGAATTTTTGAACCTTCCAGTGGATTTTGATTCTCTCGTCTCCGCCGGGGCTTTAATGGGTTCTGGAGGAATGATAGTTGTAGATGAGACGACATGTATGGTTGAGTTGGCACGGTTTTTCCTTCAGTTTTCTGTGGCAGAATCTTGCGGGCAGTGCACGCCGTGCCGGGTAGGAGGCAAAAAACTCCTGGAGATCCTCGAAAGGATTACCCGAGGGGAAGGCAAAATGGAAGATCTGGTAATGATCGAGGATATATCCAGGACCATGAAGGAGGGTTCTTTATGTGCCCTTGGACAGGGTACTCCAAATCCCGTTTTGGCCACCCTGAGATTTTTCCGTGATGAGTACGAAGCTCATATCGTCGATAAAAGGTGTCCAGCTGGTGTGTGTTCCAAGCTATCGGCTTCGCCCTGCCAAAGCGCCTGCCCGGCGGAGGTCAAGGTCCCCATTTATATTTCAAAAATAGCGGAGGGCAAATACGATGAAGCAGCTCGCATTCATAGACAGTCCAATCCTTTCGTTTCCGTCTGCGGTAGGGTGTGTCCTGCTTTTTGTGAGGACAAATGTCGCAGGGGGGAGCTGGACGAACCCGTGGCGATAAGAGACCTGAAGAGGTTCATGGCTGACCACTCAACAGGCAGATGGGTCCCAGAACAGCTGGAAGAGGACAAAAAAGAGAAGGTGGCCATCGTAGGTGGAGGGCCAGGAGGGCTTACTGCTGCGTTGAGGCTTGCACAGCTCGGATATAAGTCTACGATTTTCGAAGCTTTGCCCGTTTTGGGAGGAATGATGAGGATAGGCATACCTTCCTACCGTCTACCCAGAGAGGTGCTGGATAAGGAGATCGAATCCATCCTAAGCACAGGAAAGGTCGAGGTCAAAACTAAAGTTGCCTTTGGAAAGGACGTTTCAATAAAGGATTTGATGAAGGACCACCAAGCGGTTTTGCTGTCCATAGGAGCCCAGGGGTGCTACAAACCCAACATTCCAGGGAAGGACCTTTTGGGTGTAACCACAGGCATGGAGTTGCTTAAGGCCATGAACCTTGGTGAGGACATGTCCTTCGTAAAGGGAAAGAAAGTGGTGGTCATAGGCGGAGGTAATGTCGCCATGGACGCTTCCCGATCACTGCTTCGCCTTGGAGCTGAAGAGGTTCATCTTGTGTATAGAAGAGAAAGGAAGGATATGCCTGCGCTGGAGGAGGAAATAATGGCGGCCGAGGAAGAAGGCGTCTCCATCAGTATGGGTACCCGGCGGTGGAGGGGAAGGCGCAGCGTTTTGGAGGAAGAAAAGGTTAAGTTTCATTGCTTGACCATGCCCGTCGAGTTCGTTGGTAGTGGTGGAAAGATCGTGGGGGTTAAGTGTGTTCGCCTTGCCCTTACAGATAAGGATGGAAGGGCAAGGTTCGATTCCTCTGCCAGGAAAAGACCCTTCCCCATTGAAGGAAGCCATTTCTTACTGGAAGCTGACATGGTGGTGTGTGCCATAGGTCAGAAAGTAGAGTGGGAGCTTTTGTCAAAAGAGGGTATAGCTACCAATAAGGATGGAACCATAAAGGTAGATCCAAGAACTTATATGACATCCCTTGAAGGGGTTTTTGCCGTTGGCGATGCTGTTTCAGGCCCCGCCAGCGTGGTGCAGGCAGTAGGCCAAGCAAATAAAGCAGCAAGGGCCATTCACAGGTTCTTGAGAGGGCTGCCTTTACACGAAGTGCCCACACCTCCAGAGCGGCCGGAGCCGATGAAGTATGAAATGAGTGAAGAGGACGGCAATAGGCCAAGGATGAGAGCATCCATAGTTTCGCCTGAGGCCCGAGTGCAGGACTTCAGGGAGGTGGAGCTAGGCTTTCCTAATGAACAAGTGGCAATCCTGGAAGCAAGGCGATGTCTGCGCTGCGACCTTGAGGAGGCCGAATGAGGGGGGATAGTTATGGCAAGAACCATAGAAATCATGATAAATGGCCGCAGGATGGAGACGCTAGAGGGTAAGACCATTCTTGAGGTCTGTCAGGAAAAAGGGATATATATACCGACCTTGTGCCACCTCGAAGGCCTTACCTCGCGAGGTTCATGCAGAATGTGCCTGGTAAGGGTTGAAGGTGCCAAAACTTTTCTTCCTGCTTGTACTACCGAGGCTAAGGAAGGAATGGTGGTGATCACGGAGGATCAAGAGCTGGTGTCCCTCAAGAAGTCCATACTTGAACTTTTGTTCTCCGAAAGAAATCACTTATGCATGTTCTGTGAGAAGAGCGGTGACTGCAAGCTGCAGAGCCTGGCATACAGATTCGGTCTGGATCACGTAAGATATAGCTTTAACTGGAGGAAATTTCAGCTTGATGTAGGACGAAAATACTTTCTTTTCGACCAGAACAGGTGCATTTTGTGTAGAAGATGCATAAGGGCTTGTGAAGAGATCGCAGGACATGCAGTTTTGACTGTAAAGGATCGAGGGCCTGACCTTATGGTTTGTGCGGATCTAGACCTTCCGTTTGAGCAATCAACGTGTGTGTCATGTGGTACGTGCCTTCAGGTTTGTCCCACGGGTGCCCTTTCAGACAAGTACAGTGCCTACGTGGGTAGGGAAGAACATTTTGACAGAAAGAGGACCGTTTGCACGTTTTGCAGCATAGGATGTTCTATAGACGTTCTTTCGAGAGACGGAGTGCCTGCAAAAATAGAGGGAGTATGGAATGAAGGTCCCTCAAGTGGGATTCTTTGTGTCAAAGGTAGGTTCGAACCATTTTATGAGGATCGACCAAAGATTAAAGACCCAATGATAAGAAAGAATGGACAACTTGTGCCGGTAGATTGGGATGAGGCGGAAAGTCATATTCTGGAAAACCTCAAGCTGCTTGGTGGCGTGGAGCATTGTATTGGATTGATTTCATCAAGGGTAACCAACGAGGCGGCAAAGGTCTTCAAAGCATTTTTTGGACAGAATGGATACCTGATAGAGGGTTCTGGAGCTCCGGAAGGAAACGCAACCCTGTCCGATATTGATGCTGCTGATGTGGTAGTGGTCGCGGGGATCAATCTAGAAAAAGATTGTCAAGTTGCTTCTTCATTTGTGAAGAGGGCGTTCAACAGGGGAGCAGAGGTTGTCGTGATAGGATCGGCAGGGAAAAACGTGGATAAAAGAGCTACCAAAAGATACAGAAACTGGAACGAGAAAGTCACGACAGCGCTTCAGGAGGGGGCAAACCCAGTGCTCCTCTATGGAGGCGGAGTAGATTCCCAACAACTACGTAGGATCCGTGAGCTTTGTCCTGAGATTAAATGTGTGGGGCTCGCAAATGGAGTAAACTCAAGAGGTTTGGAGAGGGAAGGAATACCTCTGTGGGAAGGAAAAGAGATAGAAAAAGCGGTGTACGTGATTGCTTGCGACGAGACTTTGGATGAGAGGCTAGAGTTCAACTTGAGGAAAGCAGAATTTATTATAGTGCAGTCTGCTTTCGAGACTTCTCTTACAAGAAAAGCTCATGTGGTGCTTCCATCCCCTTCGTGGCAGGAACGTTCTGGAACATATATCAATACAGAAGGAATGGTCAGAAGATTAGAAGGAGCAACTCTTAAGGCGGGATCCACAAAACCTGATGAATACATGCTTTCGCGTCTCTTGGAACGTCGGATGGGTTAAACAACAAAATCTAAATACGACGTAAAGTCCTAGTCCAATACTATTGGGCTGGGACTTTTCTTTTGCTGAATTATATGTATATTGATTGATGCCTGGCTTTTAAAACCGTTTTGAAAACTTGGGAGGGGTGTTTTTGAACGAGAAGGATAGGTCAAATGACAAAAGGAAAGATAGCAGGAAGTCTAGAGAAGAGCTTCTTTACCATGTTCTGGTGGAAAGAGCCATGGAGCCTTTTGCCAGATATAAGGTGATTTGTTCTCAAGGTGAAGGATGTGATGTGGAATTCATGGACATCAACCCTGCATATGAACGTGTAATGGGAGTAAAAAAAGAAGATGTTGTAGGCAAAAGATTCCGCGATGTGTGGCCCAATGCCGAAGATTGTTGGATGGACATCATCGTGCAGACAATAAAAACCGGAAAGTCCGTAAGACACGAAGCCTGGAGCAAAGATACGGGACGGTATCTTGAGGCCGTAGCGTTCCCCCTATTCTCAGATGAGGTTGCAGTCCTGTTTCTTGATAGAACCAATTGGAAAAAGGCAGAGCTTGAGCTCAAAGAAAAAGAGAGAGTGCTTTTGGAATACAGGCAAAACCTTAGAGAGCTAGCGACCAAGCTCTCTTTGGCGGAAGCGGACACTAGGCGCAAGATAGCTGTGCGCATCCATGACAGGATTGGATATGCCTTGATAGATATATTGAACCGACTTAGAACGCTTGGAGAGGGCAATCTAGACGAGTTAGAGGATATTAAAGCTGCTGTCGAAGGATTGTTAGAGGAGAGCAGAAATCTTACCTTTGAGACAGCCTCACCTCTTCTATATGAGGTGGGTCTTGATGCCGCAATAGAGGAGTTGGCGGAAAAGCTTCTTAGAGACAACGGTATTGATTTTTCTTTTCAGGTAAGCCAAGGTAATTACGATGTCGATGAGAGGATATGTATTTTGCTTTACGAGATGACCCGGGAGCTCCTAGTAAACGTTATAAAACACGCGGAGGCGTCTTTTGTCGATATAAGGGTTCACAGAACGTCGGAGAAGATAATGATAATAGTAGAGGATAATGGAAGAGGTTTTTCCCCTGAATCTATGAGCCAATGGGGTAAAAGCAAGGGATTTGGTCTCTTTAGCATAAAAGAAAGGCTTCTGCCCCTTGGGGGTAAAATAAAAGTGCTGTCTGAGCCAGGTAGGGGTACGGGAGTTTACATAGAGGTCCCATTAGGAAAGGAAGGATTATCTAAATGGCTGACAAATTGATAAGGGTTTTCCTTGCAGACGATCACAAGCTCTTCTTGGCGGGTCTTCAGGATCTTATAAGCAAGGAGAAGGACATGAAATTAGTCGGAAGTGCAAATACGGGGCTAGAAGCTGTGCATATGGCCTTTGAGCTTCTTCCGGATGTGATAGTTATGGATATAACCATGCCGGACATGAACGGTATACAAGCTGCTCGAAAAATATTGGAGAAGCATCCTCAAATAGCGATTGTCGCGTTATCCATGCACTGCAACAAGGGTTTCGTTGCTGAAATGGTAAAGTTAAAAGCTGCAGGTTACGTATTGAAAGATAGTGCGCCGGAGGAGCTCATGAAGGCCATTCGCGTAGCGGCAGCCGGAGGGGTATATTTGAGTCCACCTGTGGCAAAGATACTGGTGGAAGAATTCAGGAGGCTATCCAAGACTTCCGGGTTCTCCGTGGTGCCAGAATTGTCGGCCAGGGAGACGGAAGTTTTAAAGCTTTTGGTGAAAGGTCTCAACTCTAAGGCCATAGCCGAAGAACTAGGAATAAGCAAGAACACAGTGGATACCCATAGGAGGAGAATACTGGATAAGCTGGGTTGTGAGAACATAACAGAACTCACCCGCTTTGCTCTTCGTGAAGGTTTAATAGATTTAAACTGAGCCACAGTACGACAGGATTGTAACGTTTTTTGTGATTGCTGGTAAATCTTTCCCTCATGGCGCGTCCTCCCCTTTTTCTTTTAAACTCCATATGCGTAGTTCATTGTTTGTGCCGAAAATAACAAACTGGGGAGGTGTTGCCACATGGGTAAGCTGGAAGGGAAGAAGCTACTCCTTCTAGGTGAAAGAGATGGAGTGGCAGGTCCCGCCATGGAAGAGGTCCTTAGGGACAGCGGCGCTGAGATCGTGTTTTCGGCGACGGAGTGTTTCGTCTGAACCGCCGCCGGAGCAATGGACCTGGAGAACCAGCAGAGGGTGAAGGATGCAGCAGAGAAATACGGTCCTGAGAACGTCGTAGTGGTGCTCGGAAGCAGTGATGCAGAAGGAGCGGAGATCTACGCTGAGACAGTGACCAAGGGAGATCCCACCTTTGCAGGTCCATTGGCAGGAGTCCCGTTGGGGCTTGCGGTATATCACATTTTTGAAGAGGAAATAAGACAAGAGGCCGATCCCGCAAAATGGGAAGAGCAGATAGCCATGATGGAAATGGTCTTGGATCCAGATGCTCTAGCCCAAGCTGTAAAGAGAATGCGGGAGGAGGGCAGTAAGTATACCCTATGATAGATTCCAAGCCGTGTCTCCGTTGCTTTTGCAGGAGGCCCGGCTTTTTATATGCGAAAGGAGAGGTTCGCTTATGAAGCTTGAGATGGGTAAGTTTTATATCAAGGACATTGTGTTCGGCGACGAAACCAAGGTGGAAAATGGTGTCCTTGTGGTGAACAAAGAAGAAGCTTTGAAAATTGTTAGGGAGGACGAGCATATCACATCCGCCGACCTTCATATCGTTCGTCCTGGCGACAGAGTAAGACTGTGTCCGGTTAAGGAAGCTCTAGAGATCAGATGCAAGGTAGAGGGTGGAACAGGTATTTTCCCTGGCGTTACAAGCCCTCTAGCTCGTGCGGGCATGGGTAGGACTCATGTTCTCTCTGGTTGCAGCTTGTTAGTGGTTGGAGAGCACTGGGGTGGTTTCCAAGATGGGCTGATAGATATGTCAGGTAAATATCAAAACCAGTGTATTTTTGGTATGATGCCAAACCTTGTCCTCGTCGCCGATACCGATGAAGAGTTCGAAAGGCACGAACAGCAGAAAAAGAATAGAGCCTTACGCTGGGCAGGAATGCGCCTTGCAGAGCACATAGGCCAGTGTGTCAAGGATGCTACCCCCGATGAGGTCGAGGTGTTCGATTTGCCTCCTGTGAACCGCAGGCCCGCCGAAGTTCAGGCTCTTCCCTCGGTAGTGTACGTTATCCAGCCTCAGACTCAGATGGAACAGTTGGGCTACAATACGTTAATCTACGGCTGGGACGGGAACAGGATGTTGCCTACTTTCATGCATCCCAATGAGATACTTGATGGCGCCGTGGTTTCGGGGAGCTTCATGCCAGTTTCTTCGAAAATATCCACATACGAGTGGTGCAATCACCCAACCATTCATAGGCTTATGAAAGAGCACGGGAAAACCATCAATTTCTTAGGGGTCATCATGTCTACCTTGAACCCCAAGATGGAGGAGAAGGAGCGTTGCGCGAAGATGGTGGCGCAGATGGCTGTCAACCTAGGTGCAGATGGTGCCATTGTCTGTGAAGAAGGATATGGTAACCCAGACGTGGACTACATCCAGACCATAGTGGAGCTTGAGAAAGCAGGCGTGAAAACTGTGGGGATTTCTGATGAGTGCACCGGAAGGGACGGAGCGTCTCAGCCATTGGTGGCCTTGGATGAAAGGGCCGATGCCTTGGTAACCACAGGAAACGTGTCGGAACTTTATCATTTGGAGCCTATGCCTGTGGTCCTAGGAGAACTTGAGGCCTTAGCTCGTGATGGTAACTCCGGAGGCTGGGAGGGCTGCATAGAGGAAGACGGTTCTGTATGGATGGAGAATAACGGCTACTTCTGCTCTAACCACATCAGCGGCTTCTCCAAGAAGACCTGTGCGGAATTTTAGGGAGGTATGTAATTATGTTGAAGGCAATCCATTACATTAACCAGTTCTTCGGTCAGGTGGGAGGGGAAGATGCCGCGGATTACAGGCCGACCTTCCATGATGAGTTAGTGGGATGTTCCAAAATGCTCAACGAGATGATGGATGACGTGGAAGTTACTCATACCATCGTGTGTGGAGATAACTACATAGCAAGCAACACAGAAGAGGCTTTGAAAGAGATAATTGATTGGCTGAAGGGGCAAGAGTTCGATATCTTCTTTGCTGGGCCTGCGTTCATGGCGGGACGTTACGGTGTAGGGTGCGGAACCGTATGTAAAGCAGTAAAGGAGACCTTCGGAGTACCGGTTATCACCTCGATGAACGAGGAAAACCCTGGGGTAGAGATGTTCCACAAGGATGTGTACATTTTCCGCGGTGGGCGAAAGGCCACTTTCATGAGGGAGGATCTGCAGAAAATGGCCTCCTTTGCACAAAAGATAGCTAGAAATGAAGAACTCCTACCAGCGGAGATAGAAGGTTATTTCCCAAGGGGAATTCGCAGGGAGATATTCCATCCTGAGGGGGTACAGGCTGCTGACAGAGCGGTGGACATGCTTCTCAAGAAGCTCAAGGGCGAGCCTTTCAAAACAGAATTGCCAATTCCCAAGAGGGAAAAAGTTCCTGTAGCTCCTCCTATAAAGGACTTGAGCAAGGCAACTATAGCTCTTGTTGGGTCCAGTGGTGTAGTTCCTTTCGACAACCCAGACAGGATTCAGACGGCCTCCGCAACCAAGTGGGGCAAGTACAACATTGCTGGATTGGACCATCTGCCCAAGGGCAAGTTCAAGACCATACATGCAGGATATGACCCAGAGGCTATATGCGAAGTTCCTGATAGGGGCATGCCGGTAGATGCCATGAGGGCTTACGAAAAGGAAGGCAAAATTGGCAAACTTCACGACTACTACTACGTGACCGTTGGGACGGGGACTACGCAGGCGTATGCTGCCAAGTTTGGTAGAGAAATAGCAGCGGAACTCAAGGAAGCGGGTGTCGATGGAGTTCTTTTGGTGGCAACCTGAGGAACCTGTACTCGTTGCGGTGCAACGATGGCAAAAGAAATAGAAAAGGCAGGTATCCCCATAGTGGTACTTTGTAACCTCTTAGATGTGGCCAAGTCTGTTGGCGTTAACAAGATGGTTCAGACTGTCTCTGTACCTTATCCTCTAGGTGATCCAGAAATGAGCCCCGAAGAAGAATGGAAGCTTAGATACCACAGAGTAGGGGTTGCACTTGATGCTTTGACCAAAGAAGTTGAAGATCAGACGGTGTTCCCTACTAAGATATAGTGTGAACTGAGGGAGGCCTATAAGCTGGTCTCCCTCTATATTTAGACGTAGTGCTTGGACAAGAAAGTTCAAGTGTTTCCTTCTGTGAAGAGAACGAGAGGAGGAGATTTCCTTGGATAAAGGGAAGGGGTTAAACCAGGTATATTTGATTTCCATGGGTGTTACGTTCGCAGCCGTCATTTGGGGCTTAGTAAGCCCGGACAGTTTCGGAAATTTTGCCAACACTCTCTTTAATGTTCTTGTAGAGAAGTTTGGTTGGGGTTACATGCTTGCCATGAACATTTTTGTAGTCTTTCCTATCTTTCTTGCACTAAGCAAGTATGGAAAGGTAAGGCTTGGTCCTGAGGATTCCAGACCTGAATTTTCCAATTTTTCGTGGTTTGCCATGCTGTTTTCCGCAGGTATGGGAGTTGGCTTGGTTTTTTACGGTGTAGGAGAACCAGTGTTTCATTTTCTGAACCCGCCTACAGCGGAGCCTGGGACAGCTGCAGCGGCAGCTGAAGCAATGAGAAAGGCCTTCTTTCACTGGGGAATACATCCATGGGCCAACTATGCAGTAATAGCGCTGCCCCTCGCTTACTTTCAGTTCCGAAAAGGCTATCCAGGGCTTATAAGTAGCCTCTTTATTCCTATTGTTGGTGAAAAAGGCGTGAAAGGAACCTTTGGCAAGGCCATAGATATTTTGGCCATCTTTGCTACCGTAGCAGGCATTGCCACGTCCCTTGGCCTTGGGGTCCTCCAGATCAACAGTGGGCTCAATTATCTTTTTGGAGTAAGCTCCAATTTAATGACCCAGCTTGTCATAATAGTTGTTTTGGCTCTGCTATATACGGGTTCTGCTGTGACAGGAATAGAAAAAGGGATAAAATTCATAGCTGACTCAAATCTTTATATAGCCATGACCTTGCTTGGAGGACTCTTTTTGGTGGGGCCGTCCATAACCATATTAGAGAATCTAATGTCCAGCTTTGGAGACTATTTGAGCAATCTCATAAGGGACAGTTTCATGCTAGCTCCTTACGATAAAGATTATAAGTCCTGGCTTAATGGTTGGACTATTTTCTATTGGGCATGGTGGATAGCATGGGCCCCCTTTGTTGGCTCCTTTATTGCCAGAATTTCTAGGGGACGAACCATAAGAGAGTTCGTGCTTGGTGTGCTAATAGTTCCCGCCTTGGGAAGCTTTACTTGGTTTGCCGTCTTTGGTACGTCAGCATTAAACGTTGACCTTACGGGGATAGGGGAGCTGGCCGCCAGAGTTGCTAAAGATATATCCACAGGAGTCTTCGAGATGTATAAGTATTATCCATTGGGTGGAATTATGTCCATAATAATGGTGGTTTTGATTTCTACGTTCTTTATTACGTCCGCCAATTCAGCGACCTTTGTCCTTTCCATGTATTCCACCAGAGGAGACCTCAATCCCCCAAAGAGCAAAATGGCCGTATGGGGTGTTCTCCAAGCTGCATTGGCATTTGTTCTTCTCATGACTGGTGGATTGAAGAACTTGCAGATAATATCCATCGCGGCGGCAGCACCTTTCGCCATAGTTATGATTTTGGCATGTTGGTCCATGTATAAGGGCCTTTCTCAGGATTATGTAGAATAAGAATATGTTTGGCCGGGTTTTTGCGCCCGGCCAAACACAGCATAAAGGAGCAAGCCCATGAGAAGAACCTTGCTACTTTTTGACGAAGACAACCCCTTTTGGAATGCTGAATTGGTTTTTATGGCTCAGGAAGATCCCAAAGAGCTTGAAGTCCTTTATTCAGAGGGGCTCTTGGAGGCGACTTCTTTGGGGAATTACCGCCTTTCCAGTGAAGGAAAGAGGGTTCTTTTGTGTTACGGCAGGGAATGGGGAGTTCCTATATCTTTGCCATCAAAGGATGTACAAGAGGCGGACGCTATATGGTCCACTAGGCTCCGGCTCCTTTTGGACAAAAGTTTTGTTGGCAGGTGGAGCCTTAAGGAGTATAAACACAATGTTGTTTTGAGCTACTTTCCCGGACTTGCCAGAGAGGAGAGTTGGGTCTTAGATGAGAAAGGGAGGCTGCATTGGCTTTATGCGGATAGTCCCATGATGCAGGCTTTCTTGAAGCGTTATCCTGAAACAGGAATAAAAGTCAGAGGGAAAGAGCCCCCAGATGCGAAGGAAGTTATACAGTGGTGCAAAAATAGATCCATGCCGGAAGGCAAACTTCATGTTCCCCTTCTTCTATGGAGTCGTTATGATTTCACCCATTATGCGCGCTTTTCTCCTTTACCTCATGATATATGGAAGTTGATGAACGCGGATAGAATGTTTTGTTTTAGGATCCCTGACTCTACTTGTGAAAATCCAGCTGTATTCATCGACCAGGTGGCCGCAGTAAGGTTGTTCTTGACCTACTACAGCCGCGTGCACCTTCCTGGGTATACCCATTTTGATACAGAAGATCAGGAAAACCTAAATTGGATCCTGTGGGTTGGAGAGGACGATTCCATTGTGGAGGCCACACTTAACCTTTTAAGTCCTATGGCCAAAGAGCTGGTTGATTTCGAAATGCCCTTGCACTTCAAGGCAACCAGCATGGAGAGCCTGATGAAGATCCAAGAGCCTTATGAGACAATTTATGACCTTGTGTTTTATGAATTTGTGAACATAGCGTCTCCTGATCCTTCCTAAGCTAGGTATGCATTGCCCCCTTCGAGGCAATGCATACCTCACATTCATTCCTCTATTTCTCCTTCTGCCTTTCTTCTGACTTCTTCGGAAAGTACTCTTGCTCTGGAGGATGCAGCACTTATGGCCTTCATGAAGGCAGTGCGGATGCGACTTTCCTCTAGCTCATAGATGCCGTCTATGGTTACTCCTCCAGGCGTTAATACCATGTCCCTTAATTCCGCTGGATGTTTGCCGCTTTCCAGAAGAAGACAGGATGCTCCTATGGCTGTGTGTGCCGCTGCTTGGAGGGCCAGTGCGCGAGGAAGACCTTCCCTTAAGGCTCCATAAATCATGGCCTCGACAACGGTGAAAATATATGCAGGTCCAGAGCCTGACATGGCGGTTAAAACATCCATGTGAGCCTCATCTACTCTCTGTTTTTCGCCTAGCTTGCTGAAAATGGTACATAGAAGAGAGAGCTCTTCATCGTTGAGATCGTCAGAATGGGTATAAAGAGTGTATCCCTTTCTCACCTTGACGGCGGTGTTCGTCATGGCCCTTACGATTTTACTCCCTGAGACTACTTTCTTCATTAGTTCCGTAGGTATGGCTGCGGCGAAGGAGATGATGACCTTGCCTTTTGCTTCTTCCTTTATTTCCTTTAAGACGCTGATCACCTGGGAAGGTTTCACGGATAAAATTATTACGTCTCCTTTTCTGGCTGCGTCCCTGTTGTCTTGTGAGACCTTCACGCCTTTTTCTTCAAGGCCGTTTAGTTTATGTACCTTTCTTCTTGTGGCTATGACATTGAAATGGGGAGTGAGTGCCTCTGCTATGGCTCCTCCTATTATGCCGGCACCTATTATGGTTACGGTGGTCTTATTTCCTGACATGGTTATCCTCCTCCTTTTTGAAATAAAAAGGGCCGTCGGTCTTCCGAGACCGACGGCCCTTGTCCTGTACCTGAAATTAAGTAACCTGGCTCAAGACAAGACCAACCCTTCCCGGAAGACACACCTTCCAGGTACCACGCTAGGGCAGGGGCTAGGGTTGGTATTGATTATGAAAGTACGAGCCATACTTTTCACCTGCTAAACTTGTTAATATATTTAGCGAGTAGAATAACCCTTTTTTGCGGTACAGTCAATATCGATAGCCCATATTTTCTTAGGAGGAGTTCAAGATGTCAAAAAAGGCTGTATTCTTTTTCTGTGTTAGAGAACCTTTCCATTATGTTGCGCGCGGTGTTTTTGAAAGGCTAAAAGAGGAGTTACCGCTAGATGAAACCTCCATGGAAATAGATGGTTACCCGGTGCTTCAATATGAAGATGCCTGTGGTGACCAGTTTCTGTTCTGTCGGCAAAACGCCTTGATCAGTTATGAGTTTGAGCGGTACCTTCCAACGTTGAGAGAGTGCTTTGTTGATGCTGATGTAGCTATTGAGGTCAATTGGCACGAAGGAGATAAAGCGCCAGACAAGATATTGACAGTTCACACCATTGGGGACGTTGAAAGAGGAATTTTTTCTCCCGCTGATTCCCGGTTAGTGAAGGGTTTGGTAACGGCGCTGGAAAAGGAACGATTGAAGGCAGGGTTGGAGGAATTTTCAGTAATGACTGAAGGAACCCACTGGACAGGTTCATATAAAGGGCAGGACCCAGAATTGCTTAAAGAGTTTCCAGTGCCTATGGTGGACCTCGAAATAGGAAGTGCCCCTTCAAGTTGGGACCACAAGGAGGCAATATGCGCCCTGGCCAGAGGGCTTTTGGGGGTGTTTTCGTGGAAAGATCCTTTGGTGGATGTTTTGTGTGTAGGCGGAGTACATTTTGAAAGAGCTTTTTCAGATGTGACTATTGACTCAAACATGCACATAGGTATAAGCCATATACTTCCCAATCATTGGCTTGTCTCTGGAGCGTACGATGACGAAAAGGAGGGACCTCTGAAACTAAAGGCTGCTTTGAACAGCATAAGAGGAAATGTAAGGGCCATAGTTTATCATGAAGGCATAAAGTCTTCGATTAAAAGAGCATGCAGGCAGCTAGCAGAGAAGGAAGGAATACTCGCATTGAGACACAAAAAGCTCAAGGATCCAGAGGTGTTGAATGTTATCTTGTAAGGAGTGTTGATTTGTTCTTGGTCAAAGTGATAAACTGATATTAGGATGGAGGGGGTGGTGGAGATGTTGAAGTTTTGGAAGGTGGAATGTCCTATATGCGGTTCCGTGACCAGGTACTCGGATACAAAAGGACTGGATAGAGGTTGTGAGCATTTTGATAGGTTCGTTAAATCGGAAAACCTAGTACTTTTCATAGACGGTTTGGGTGAAGAGATCCCAGTAGCGTTGGAGGACATAGCAGATAGCTGTTACGAATTTGAATGTCCCCTGTGTCACGAGTTAGTGGAGGGATGCTTTTCCAGTAGGAAAGGGCATTACTCAGTTGAGACCAAATGCAAACACTTCCTTTCCATGTATAAAGATCCATCCGATAAAGTCATCGTTGAATTTCAGGACGATATGGGCGAAATCCACCCCATGGACGTATCCGCAATATAAAAATCTGGTTGGCAAGATGGGTAGGCGAATGAGGTCATTCGCCTACCGTATGTCATTTAACGTTTCTGCGTCCCGGCTATCTTTGCCCAAGAATCCTTCAATGGGACTATGCGATTGAATACGATGTGCTCAGGAGTGGAGTCGTAATCCACGCAAAAATAACCATGGCGCAAGAATTGGAACCTCTGAAGGGGTTTTAGGTCTTTTAACGTCGGCTCAATGAGAGCGTCCTTTATCACTTTCAGAGAGTTGGGGTTTAAATAGTCCTTATAATCCTTCCCTTCTTCCATTTCATCCATGTTGCGCAGAGTGAAGAGATTGTCGTACAGTCGCACTTCAGCCTTTACTGCGTGTTTTGCAGATACCCAGTGGATGGTCCCCTTGACTTTCCTGCCGTCTGGAGATTCTCCACCTCTAGATTCTGGGTCGTAGGTGCAGCGTAGTTCTACTATTTCTCCGTTCTCGTCCTTGATTACTTCCTTGCAGGTTATGAAATAAGCGTGTTTTAATCTTACTTCCCTGCCCGGGGCGAGGCGGAAATATTTTTTAGGAGGATCTTCCATGAAATCGTCCTTCTCTATATAGAGTTCCTTGCAGAAAGGAACCTTCCGCCATTCAGAATTGGGGTCTTCAGGGTTGTTCAGGGCATCAATCTCCTCTACGAGGTCATCGGGATAGTTCTCTATTACGACCTTCAAGGGGTTAAGTACAGCCATGACCCTATCTGTGGTTTTGTTCAATTCATCTCTGATGCAGTGGTATAGAAACTCTATGTCTACCAGACTGTTGGTCTTTGATACGCCGATCTCTTCGCAGAATCTCCTTATGGAGGAAGGGGTGAATCCCCGTCTTCTTAAGCCGCTTATAGTTGGCATTCTGGGGTCGTCCCATCCGCTCACATAGCCTTTTTCCACTAGTTCCAGTAGCTTGCGCTTGCTCATTACGGTGTATGATAGATTGAGCCGTGCAAACTCGTACTGCCGTGGCCTGTGGGGCACGCTGACGTTGTCCAGGAACCAATCGTAAAGAGGCCTGTGATCCTGGAACTCCAAAGTACATATGGAATGGGTGACACCCTCTATAGCATCCTCGTATCCGTGAGCGAAATCATACATGGGATATATGCACCATTTGTCCTTTGTACGGTGGTGACTTTTCTTCAATATGCGGTACATAACGGGATCTCGCATGTTGAGATTTGGGTGGGCCATGTCAATTTTTGCTCTTAGGACGCACTCTCCTTCCTCAAATTCTCCCCTTCTCATCTTCTCGAAAAGGATCAGGTTTTCTTCCACGGATCGGTTTCTGTAAGGAGATTCTATGCCTGGTTCTGTTAGTGTACCTCGAGTTCGGCGAATCTCCTCGGGCGACTGATGATCCACGTATGCTTTCCCAGCCTTTATGAGCTCTATGGCCCACTCGTAGAACTGTTCAAAGTAATCTGATGCAAAGCACAGTTTGGCCCATTTAAATCCAAGCCACTCCACGTCCCTTATGATGGCATCCACGTACTCTTGCTCTTCCTTTGTGGGGTTCGTGTCATCGAACCTCAGGTTGCACTCCCCCCCAAACTTTTCAGCTAATCCGAAGTTTATGCATATGGACTTGGCGTGGCCTATATGCAGGTAACCGTTTGGTTCCGGAGGGAATCGAGTGATTACTTTGCTTACCCTTCCGGATTCCAGGTCGTCGATTATTATTTGCTCCAAGAAGTTGCTGGCTTTCTGCGGAGTATTACTCATCTTAGAACATCATCCCCCATTCCTTGTAATGCCACTATACTGAAACTGTTATTGTATTCTACCAAATAAAAGGATGACTAATACATGTAAAATATCAGTTTTCTCTAAGAATATGTCAACCCTGTCCCGTGTTTGAGGTGGGGCATGTTGCAAAAAAATGACATAAAGAGTATTGTAATAAAAAATAAATTTAGGTTCCAAGGAGGCAACTAAATGTCAAGTTTGGAAAAAGCATTGAAAATAATGAAAACCCTTGCAGAACCTCCATTCGAATATTCCCTTACGGAGCTTTCCGAAAAGTTGTCCCTTGCAAAGAGTGGGTTATACAAGATTTTGGTCGAGCTGCGCAAAGAAAGTTTTGTGGTCCAAAATCCTCTCACGAAAAAATACCATCTAGGTCCCATATGTTTGAGGTTGGGGAGGGTTTATAATAAATACATCGGTTACGAGGAGATTGCGGGTCCCATATTAGAGCATTTGCTGCAGGCGATAAACGAGACGGTATATTTGGCTATATGGGAGGGCGATAGGCCGGTTGTTATATGCAAGAGGACCAGGCCAGGGGCCCTATACGAATTCAACGATTTCATAGGGCAAAGCTTGCCCATTAATGGAGGTTCTACAGGAAGATTGTTGACTGCGTATCAGGACCCTCAAACCATAGAAAAACTTCTATCGGAGACGGAGTTGGAGAAGAGGACGCCTTACACTATAACGGACAAAGAAGAGCTTCTCAAAGATTATGAAGCCATAAGGTCGAAGGGATACTGCATAGAGGATGAAACTTTCAGTTTGGGCGTCATGGGCATATCGGTTCCTGTATTCGGTAAAGACGGGAAAGTAGCTGCCTGTTTGGCCATGAACGCCCCCAAAACCGAGGAGAACATGAAAAAGATCCCCTTATGGATTCAGCTTCTCAAGGATGCTGCTAGCGATTTTTCCTACAAGCTTCAGTTCAGGCATTGATTTTCTAGGTTGATGTATTTATTCTCTGGAAATCGTAGGATTTGAGGTCGCAGAAGAGCATGTCCTCTAAGGGGGCTTCTATTCCTGCAAGGTATTTTATTGCCTCAGTGGCCTCAATGGAAGCGATAAAAGCAGGGGTAAACGGTGGATTGCCCGTTTCAGTTTCGACGCCTCTTTCCGCTTCTAGTTCCATTAGTTCCCAAGGTGCCCTGCTCTCGGGAAATATGAGCATTGCTTGCCCCCAAAATCCTCCTATCGCTCCGTGAACCAGCGGTATGCCTTTCTGTCTGCATGCTTCTAATAACGCTTTCCTTGCACTCATATTGTCTAAAGCGTCTATGGCCAAATCCATGTCATGTAAAAGCTCTGTGGCATTTTCCCTTGAGATGAGCGTTGAGTGGCTTCTTACCTCAACGGCCCCATTTATTGATTTGATTCGCTCTTTGGTGGCTTCTGTCTTATAAGCGCCTATATTTTCTTCCGTGCAAATTAGTTGCCTGTTCAGATTGTTGTCATCAAATTTGTCACCGTCCACCAAGGTTATTCTACCTATGCCCGCTCTGGCCAAAAGCTCCGCGATGAGGCCTCCTAGGCCTCCGCATCCTGCCAAAAGGACGGAGGATTCAAGCAGCTTTGCCTGGCCTTCCAAGCCTAAGGTTCCAATGGACCTTTCGTACCTTGAAGGACATATTCCGTTGCGGCAGGCCCAAATTTCTACTTCTCTGGGGGGAATGCCTTCCTCTAGCGCTAAATCCCTGCATAGTTTCCAGGAAACCAATGAGTATTTCCCTTTTTTCTCGGCCGTGTCCATCAAAATTTTCTGCCAAGGTTTCAACATGTGGTTTCCTCCTCTTTTGGTTCAGCTTTTTTTCTGAACTTTTTTAAAGTATACTAAAAAAAAGACGGCCCTAAAAGGCTGAGGGAAATGGAAATGCTGCTTGTAAGTAGAGGGGGGAAAGGTGTGGGAATATTTCATTTTTTGTTGTTCGCGCTAGTTTTTTTTGTTGGCTTTATTATTTACGCTTTCATAGATCACAAGCGGTTACAAAGCAAAGCAAAGGTGTACCTGGGGAAAAAGTTAGGGTTATATGGAGTCCCCTTCGAAATGACCCGTTACGTTAGGATGGCTAGAGTGATACGAGAGGAAGACAGCACCTTTCTCGGCGTGTTCCCAATTCATGATCGACATATATTCTTGAAGGATTTCGTGCCCAATAGAATTTTTCACATCCCCCCAGATGGAGTAATTTTGGGAGACGATAGCAGAAACAGGTCGTATGTGTTCCTTGATCGGAAAGGGAAACTGCATTATGGTGAAGTGGAGGAGTTCTTGCCACAAGAGGGAGGTTATATAAGGAGAGGAGCAAAGAGCGTAGTCTTGGGAGTCGATGATTTTCCAGGCACCATGAAGGATTGGTTTGTGGTGGACAGGCATAATCGCAAGACCCTTTTCCCGAGGCATGATGACGGTTCTGATTCCCTTCAGTCAAGTTTTTTTTATTTTTTGGAAGATTTCGTTCCGGACGTTGGAGACATAGTAAACGACAAAGGTACTGTCATTTTGGTTGATCAAAAAGAGGGTTCTTTGGCATTGAGGATGAAATTTGGTGAGGATTTTTGGATCCACAAGGCTAAAGACATAGAAGATGTCTCACTTGTGGAAGGCGAAGGCAAGAAAATGGTGCTAACCCTTGTCCTTAAAGGAGCCAAGGATGCCTTGAACCTATTCTTCGATCATAAGGATGAGGCCTTTGCTTGGGTTGAGAAAATAAAGGAGCTAAAGGAAGGAACTTTCGAGGGAGGCAAGCCTAGGAGGGTTTTCGTAAGGTTGCGTCCTGTTTCTGTCTCTTCGGTATAATTTTTGCTGTGTTGAGAACGAATTTTTGGAGGCGAGGGGCATGCGCATAGGAGAATTGATGGATAGGGATTTAACCGCTCTGTTTCCTGAGACAACCATAGCCGAGGCTGTAGAGGTCCTTTCAACTCACAGGGTTTCTGGCCTGCCGGTGGCGGATGAGGAAGGGCGTTTGGTCGGTTTCATAAGCGAGAACGACATTATAAGGGCCGCTTTGCCGGGATATTTCGATTTTTTGAAGGATCCTTCGTTCTTGCCTGATTTTGGTCAATTCGGCAAAAGGCTTTTGAAGATAAGTAACGACCCTGTTGAGAAATACATGGTCAAGAAGGTTATAGCCTTTGACGAAAATGACAGTGATTTCCAGGTTGCCATGATCATGATGAAGTCCAACCTGAAGAGAGCTCCAGTTCTTTCCAATGGGATTTTCGTGGGCATGGTAAGCCGAGCAGATCTTTTGGATCGCATCCTGCGCAGCGCCAGGGAAGAAGCTGAAAGCTGAGCCCGGTGAAAGCTTTTGAGAGGAGGAGCCGCCATGTATGGGTACAATGGAAAGGTGGCCTTGGTAGACCTTGCCAATAGGGCTACGAGGACCATAGATTACGACGAAGAGTTTGCCCGAAAGTTTATCGGGGGTTCTGGAATGGGTAGTTATTTTTTGTTGAAATATTGTACCCCAAATACGGAACCCCTAAGTCAGGATAACCCTCTAATATACATGGTAGGCCCTTACCAAGGAACAGGCATACCTACGTCTGGCAGGCACCAGGTTGTTACAAGATCTCCTTTGACTGGAGCTTTCTTGGAGTCTGATGCGGGGGGGACTTTCGGCTTTTTCCTCAAGCGTTCAGGGTTTGATGGGCTCATCATAGTGGGCAAGTCAGAGAAGCCTGTTTATTTGTCAATTTTCAATGGCTCTGTTGCCTTCAATGATGCACAACAGTTGTGGGGACTGGACACAGTAGAGACTGAAGGGGTTTTAAAGAAGCTCTACGGCAGAGCAGTGGGCGTTTCTTGTATAGGGCCCGCCGGAGAGAACATGGTTCCCCTGGCTGGTATATTCCACGATGGCCCTGACGCAAGAGCAGCGGGCAGGGGTGGTGCCGGCGCTGTTATGGGCTCTAAGAACCTGAAGGCCATAGTAGTTGGAGGGGACAGAACGGTTGAGTCCTTCCATAAGGAGAGATTGGCTGCGTCCGTCAAAGAGAAAGTTAAGCTCCTGAAAGATAGAGGCTATGGGCTGAGCCTCTACGGGACATCAGGTGGCACAGCGCTGGCTGAGGAGCTGGGTGACCTGCCTATAAAGAACTGGAGCCTAGGTTCCTTCAAGGATAAGGTTACCTTGATAACAGGACAGCGCATGGCCGAAACTATCTTGGCCGGAAACTATGGCTGCATGGCATGTCCCATAAGATGTGGCAGGGTTGTAGATCTTGACGGGACCATATGTGGTGGTCCTGAGTACGAAACAGTGGCTATGTTGGGCAGTAATTGCATGGTGGACGACCTCAACGTGATCGCTGAAGCTAACGCCTTGTGTAACAGGTGGGGCCTGGATACCATATCTACAGGAGCAGTAATAGCTTTTGCTATGGAACTCTACGAGAGAGGGATATTGGTGGATTCCGATGTGCAAGGGGCCCTGAGGTGGGGAGATGGGCGCGGGGTCTTGAGGCTGATTTCCATGATAACCTTTAAAGAAGGCATAGGAGCGATCTTGGGTCAAGGCACGAAGAAGGCTTCAGAGCATATAGGTAAGGGCTCAGCGCAGTTTGCCATACATGTTAAAGGTTTGGAGCTTCCAGCGCATGATCCAAGGTGCTTCAAGAGCCTTGCATCCGGATATGCCACCTCAGTGAGGGGTGCCTGCCACTTAAACAGTTATTCCTATCCGTGGGAGAGGTCCATGACCTTCCCTGAGCTTGGATATCCCGATACGGTGGATAGAAAGGAAGATAAAGGCAAGGGAATAATGACCGCCAAATTCCAGAACCTTTGTTCAATGGTGGATTCCCTCAAGATATGCAAGTTTGCCGTTCTTTTAGGCATAGATATCGCAACGATGTGTGACTGGCTTCTATGTGTGACGGGTTTCAACCTCTCTTTGGAAGATTTACTCCAAACCGGTGAGAGGATATACACTATGAAGAAAGCCTTTAACGTTGGTGTTGGCTTGGCGAGGGAGCATGATACCTTGCCCGAAAGAATCCTTAAGGAACCAAGGGATAGTGGGGGATCACAGGGACTTTTGCCGGATCTGGAAAGACAGCTCGAAGAGTATTATAATTTCCGCGGATGGAAAGCAAATGGTGTTCCTGGTAAAGAAAATTTGGATAAACTTGGCATTGGGGAGTTTGCCCATTGGCTGCAAGCATAGGTTAGGCAGGTTTTGTTTCAGCAGAATTTTCTGAACTTGCGTTGCCATATGAAGTCAAGGTATACTTAACTGTGAGTTTCACAGTTTTAACAAAGAAGCAAAACCCAGCATGAATCCTGTTGGAAGATTAAGAGGAGGGCGAAAAAACATGGAAGTTCTCAAGGTCTCTGCAAACTCTCAACCCAAGTCCGTTGCAGGAGCGATCGCAGCTGTGCTGCGTGAGAAGGGAGCAGTGGAAGTTCAGGCTGTAGGTGCTGGCGCTGTTAATCAGTCAGTTAAGTCTATTGCGATAGCGCGGGGATACGTTGCCCCCAACGGCATAGACTTGATATGCATACCTGCTTTTGCGAAGATAGAAATCGACGGAGAAGAGCGTACCGCCATCAAGTTCCAGCTGGAGAGCAGGTAAGTTCCGCAGAGAAATTTGACTTCTGCAAGACGAAAAGCCTAGAAGGCCTGCCGATAAGGCAGGCCTTTTTATCCATTAACAACTTTTCCTTTGAATGGTAGAATCAACCAGATGTGGATCGATAAAAAGCCTCTATGGCATATGAAGATTTAAGGGGGTTTTTTCATGGTGAGCATAAAAGCTCCTCGTGGTGTGAGGGATATTCTCCCGGAAGAGTCGTGGAAGTGGGCTTTCGTGCTTAAGACAGCTTCGGAAGTCGCACAAGATTTCAATTACAGAGAAGTTCACCTTCCAATTTTTGAGCAGACCGAACTTTTTGCAAGAGGTGTGGGGGACACTACGGACATAGTGGAGAAAGAAATGTACACCTTTGAGGATAGGGGAGGCAGAAGTTTGACTTTGCGTCCAGAACTCTCGGCTTCGATGGTGAGGGCTTACCTGGAGAACAGGATGGATCAAAGGCCTCAACCTGTAAAGCTGTGGAGTGCCGGCCCTATGTTTCGGTACGAACGTCCCCAGAAAGGCCGTTACCGTCAGTTCTGGCAATTGGATTTTGAGGCTATAGGCTCCCAAGATCCGTATGTGGACGTGGAGGTAATCGCCTTGTCCGTTGAGCTGTTTCGCAGGCTGGGGATGAAGGGATTAGATGTGGTCATAAACTCTGTGGGATGTCCAATGTGCAGACCAGTACACAAGGAGGCACTGCAGAGCTTTCTGAAACCCCATTTATCTGAATTGTGTCCTACATGTCAGGACAGATACAACAGAAATCCTCTCAGGATTTTGGATTGTAAAAACCCCACATGTAGAGCCATAACGGACAATGCTCCAGACACAATAAGCTACCTATGTCCTGAATGTAAGGAGCATTTTGAGGGCTTGAAAGCAGGACTTGATGCTTTAGGACTCCACTATTCCATAGACAACCGCCTTGTTAGAGGATTGGACTACTACACCAAGACGGCATACGAAGTCCTTTCCGGTGAGCTGGGAGCCCAGAACGCCGTGTGTGGTGGAGGCAGATACGACAACTTGGCGGAGGCAATAGGAGGTAAGCACACTCCAGGGGTAGGTTTTGCTGCTGGCTTGGAGAGGATAGTTCTCACCATGGAGCAGCAGGGGTGTTCCTTTGGGAAAGAGCCAGCTCTTGAAGTGTTCGTGGTCGCTGTTGGAGATATTGAGCGCAAGGAGGCCTTGAAGTTGATGCACGAGTTCAGGAAAGCGGGAATATCTGCTGATATGGATTTCAATGGTAAAAGCTTCAGGGCCCAGTTGAAGGTTGCCAATCAGATGGGTGTGCCAATTGTTTGTATCTTAGGTGAAGAAGAGCTGAAAGCCGGGAAGGTTTCCATAAAGGATATGGAAACAGGCCAGCAGGTTGAGGTGCCTTTGGAGGAAGGGGTGCCATTTGTCAGGACCAAGCTAGGGGAATAGAGTTAGCAAGTATCGGGAGGAAGCGTACATGAAGAAAGGTATTTTTGAAGCCCAATGGAAACGTACCAAGTACTGCGGCCATATTAGAGGGACCGATGAAGGAGAAATCGTCGTTCTCAACGGTTGGGTACGAAGAAGAAGAGACCTTGGCGGGTTGATATTCATAGAGTTGTGGGACCATACCGGCCTTGTTCAGGTGGTCTTTAATCCCGAGGAGGCTCCAGAGCTTCACGAAGCGGCCAAGGACCTAAGAAGTGAATATGTGGTCGCAATTAAGGGAACCGTGAGGCGGAGACCCGAGGGAACGGAAAACCCTTCTCTTGAAACTGGTGATTGGGAAGTGAAAGCAGAAGATATGGTGGTCTTATCTGCTGCCAACTTGCCTCCTTTTGACCTTTGGGACACCGACAAAGTTTATGAAAATTTAAGGCTCCAATATCGTTATCTTGACATAAGAAGACCCAAGATGCAGGAGGCTCTTCGCCTTAGAAACGCCGTTTCGTCTTTTACCCGTAATTTTCTTGGTGCCAGGGGCTTTATAGAAGTAGAAACCCCAATGCTTACCAAATCAACTCCTGAAGGAGCCAGGGATTTTCTGGTTCCAAGCAGGATAATGCCAGGAAAATTCTATGCTCTGCCCCAATCACCTCAGATTTTCAAGCAGATACTAATGGTAGGTGGAGTAGATAGATATTATCAAATAGCCAAGTGTTTCCGTGATGAGGATTTGCGAGCAGACAGGCAGCCTGAATTTACTCAGATAGATATAGAGATGAGCTTCATAACTGAGGAAGACATAATGGAGCTGATAGAGGAATACATGGTAGGCCTCTTTGAAGCGGTTTTAGGACTTAACCTAAAGAGGCCCTTCATGCGCTTGTCATACAGGGAGGCCATGGAGCGTTTTGGCTCAGATAAGCCAGACCTTAGGATACCTCTGGAGATAACGGACCTTACACCCATATTTGCCGGCAGTTCCTTCATCCCCTTTGCCAAGACCCTGGAGGAGAATGGGACCATAAGAGGCCTTCTGGTTCCTGGTGGAGGAGAGCTCTCCAGGAAGGAACTGGCAGAACTGGAAGATTACGCCAAGGAACTAGGTGCCAAGGGAATGGTTCCATGCGTATTGAAGGAACAGGAGATGAAGGGCCCCCTGGCTAAGAAACTCAGCGAAGAAGAAAAGAGGGCGCTGCTGGAGAAGCTCCAGATGCGGGATGGGGATTTGCTTTTAATTGTAGCGGATCTGGATTTCAAGAAGGCTTGTGAGGTCCTTGGGCAGGTCAGGTTAAAAGTAGCCAAGAGAATGAACATGATAAACGAAGATAGCTGGGAGATCTTGTGGGTAACCGACTTCCCCTTGTTCGAATGGGACGAAGAAGAAGGTCGCTGGGTTTCCGTCCACCATCCCTTTACAGCTCCAAAGAACGAGGACCTGGAGCTCCTCTTGAAAGAGCCTGGAAAGGTCAGGTCGAGGGCCTACGATATAGTCTTGAATGGAAACGAGATAGGCGGAGGCTCCATAAGAATTCACGATGCAGAGGTACAAAAGAGGATGTTTGAGGCCCTTTCCATAAGCCCTGATAAAGCCAAAGAGCGCTTTGGGTTCCTTTTGGAGGCCTTATCCTACGGTACTCCTCCCCATGGAGGAATAGCTTTGGGCTTGGATAGATTGGTTATGCTCCTTGGCAGGAAGAAATCCATTCGAGAGGTCATTGCCTTTCCCAAGACTCAGAAAGGGCAGTGCCTAATGACTGGGGCTCCTTCGGATGTAGATGAGAGCCAGCTGGAAGAGTTGTTCCTGGAACTCAAGGAAGAAGCGAGGGGCGGTGCGGATATTTGCTCATCGAAGGAAGAGGAGTAATTACTGAAGGAACTAAATACAGACCGTGGCGATATACTCTCACACTGCAGGACGATGGAGCGTTGGAAGGCCTTTTAGTTATGCAGGGATGGGAAGACTCCCAAGAAATGAAAATGTGGTATGAACTGAATAAAGGCAAAAAAGTAAAGTTGTCTCTGCAAGATGGAAGCATACTAGAGGTGGCCCCGATGGGATTGAAGGTTCATGAGTCGGGACACTACTCCCAAGCGGAGATAGTCGTGAGGGGAACTATTGAGAAAACCTGATAATACTAGATAAAATAGCTTTTAGAAGCGTAAAGGGGGGATACACGTGGTCAGTATCAAATTTTTAGGTCATGCTGCTTTTGCGGTCGATGGTGAGGGGTTGAAAGGGCTTATCGATCCCTTCATAACCGGTAGCGGATTAGCAAACGTGGATCTGTCTTCTTTTTACGACAGAAATTACATTTTCGTAACCCATGGGCATGGTGACCATATAGGAGACACAATTGAGATAGCTCAAAAAAGCAAAGCTACGGTGGTCTCCAACGTTGAGGTTTGCCACTACCTAGCGAAAAAGGGAGCCAAGTGCCATTTCATGCAGGTAGGGGGCACCTTCACCTTCCCATTCGGTAAGGTTAAGATGACTCCAGCTTGGCATGGTTCAGGGATTCAGGAAGGGGACACCATGTTGTATGGAGGAACGCCTGGAGGGTTTTTAATAGAAGTGGAAGGCAAGAAGATATACCATGCAGGAGACACGGGGCTAACCTACGAGATGAAGTTGTTGGAGGAAGAAAACGTCGATGTTGCCCTTCTGCCTATAGGAGGAAACTACACGATGGATATCGATGATGCAGTTAGGGCCGTTCGTTTGATAAAACCACGTATAGTGGTCCCCATGCACTACGACACCTTTGAGGTAATAAAGGCCTCACCGGAGGACTTTGCTAAGAAGGCGTCAAGCTTTGCGGAAGTTAGGATTCTGAAAGTGGGAGAGACCTTAGAGGTTTAGACTTTTCGAACATGGTTATGTGCTTTTGAGTTTGCTTAAAGGGGGAGTCTAAAGGACTCCCCCTTTAATTATTAGGTGTATTTGAGCCCGAAAATGGGGTGGAAAATCCTTTCGTCATGTAAAAACTGAGCTTGTTTTTCGAGGGCCAATTGCACCTTATCTCCCATGTTGACTGCTAAGACGGAGGAAAGAAGGTGTACCAGGAACAGAGGGCCCAATATGCTGCTTCCAAACATGGGACTCGCTGCGCTTACGAAAAACTGCAGGTCGGAATACTTACATATTGGTGCAGCGGGGCTGTCAGTCATGGTTATTATTTTTGCGCCCTGTTCCTTGGCCAATGCCACTGACTCCGTAACTTCAAGTACGAAACTGGGAAGTTCACACACCACCACGGCATCGTCGGGGCCGACCGAGCGCGTTTGTTCTTGAAGGGTGAGGCTCGAGCGCTTCAGCAAAACGGAACGCATTCCCATCACCCTAAGCCTCATGTACAGTGACTCGGCGACCAGGGAGGATATACCCCATCCCATGCAGTAGGTTATGGTTGAACTGCTTATGATGTCGCAGAAGCTGCTTACCTTTTCAGGAGTCAACTGCTTCCAAGTTTCCTCCAGGTTTGCGTGCTCCAGTTCCAATATTTGGGTGGGGAGGTCTTGGCGGTTTTTCAACACCTTGGTTAGCATGGCAGCAGGGTTCACCTGTTCAAGTATGGCTTGTTGCAGAACCTCCTTCAATTCCGAGTATCCCTCAAACCCTAGCATCCTTGCCACTCTTACGAGCTGGGCTTTCGATACCTCTAGCTCATCAGCTACCTCTCCTATGGATTTAAAGGCGGCTTCCCTCATATTGGAAAGGAGATATTCTACGACTCGCTTTGCCTTCTTGGGCATATCGTCCATTTTTTCTCTTAGAAGTTCTTGCAGATCCTTGGGCTCCATCTCTCGCACTCCTTGCATTGTCAATTAGTAAACATTTGTTTATAAAATACACTTTCAGTATAAATTGAAGGGGGTGGATAGTCAACGTTTTAAGCTTTAGAGTTTATATCTTTTAGAATTAGCTTTAAAACCTTGCCAGCGAAGAGTAAAGACAAAAGGAAGGAACCTAAGGCCGATAGGGGTTGGCTCCACCAGAGAAACTTTATTCCCAGGTATAATCCCATAATGTAAGCCAAAGGAGCCCTCAGGAGGAGAGTTCTCGTTATCTGCGATATCATGCCGAAATAAGCATAGCCGCTTCCTTGAAAAAGCCCCCATAATGTTATGTCCACGGCGGCGAAAACATAGCCTGTCGCAGAGGCCCTGATGGAATCTATCGCCATAGAGGCCATTTGGGGTGTGGGTGCAAATGGAATGAGAAAAAAATCAGGGAAAGTGTAGATCAGAAGGCCTATAGCTAGCATGAGGGTTATTGCCGCCTTTGCAGCTATCTTCAGTGCTTCTTTTACTCTTTGGAGGTCTCCTTTCCCTATGTTGTAGCTCAAAAACGGTATAAGTCCCGAGTTGATCCCAAAAACAGGGAGGAACGCAAACATCTCTATTCTATTGCCCAGCATCCATGCGCTTATGGCTGCGGGGCCAAATATGGATAATACTTTGTTCATTAGCGCTGAGCCAATTGCCATGCTCGCCTGTGAAAGAGCCACGGGAAATCCGACGATGGAAATGTCTTTGCTGTTTTGGAGAAAGTTGCTCTTCAAGGTTAGCATAGGATGTATGACGGTGCGTTGCTTGAGTCGGTTAACCAAGTATATGAGAGAGATTATCCTGCCTATGAGTGTGGCTATCGATGCTCCTGCGATTCCCCACTTCAAGCCGAAGATAAGTATAGGGTCTAGCACTATGTTTATGAGGTTTCCCAGGAGCATGCTTGCCATAGGTGTGAAAGTGTCCCCTTGGCTTCTGAAAAGGGCTTCCCATAGCAATGCAAGGCCCATTAAGGGGGCTCCTATGATCATCCATGAGGAGTATGCGTAGCATTCCGAAAGAACTCCATCTTTTGCTCCCAGTAGAGAGTAGAACCTATCTGACAGCTCAGGGGACAAAAGAGGGAAGGGTAAGAGTGATAAGAACAAAATCAGCATAAAGGAGGTGTTGGCGAAGCTTTGAGCTTCTTTTGTTCTTTTTGCCCCTAACTCCTTGGTTACACATGTAGTGGTTCCCACGGCCATGCCATTGGCTACGGCGAATATGACGAACAAAAGAGGAAAGGACAAGGACATGGCTGCCAGCGATACTTCTCCCAGCCATGATACAAAGATAGTGTCCATTAGGTGAAATAGCGTATGAAAAAACATGGAAAGCACCGATGGAACTGCTAGTTTTAGGAGGGCTTTACCTACGGTTTCTGATCCCATGTCAACCTGTAGTTTAGTTTTGAGCATAACCTTACTCTTGACCTCCAGCCTGGAACTTTTTAAGTGCCCTTACCACCATATGATTCTCTCCAATACATCTGATTCTGTTATGCCAGTTTTATGCGCCAGGCTCTTTATTCCTCTTTTTGAGTGTCCAGAAAGCAGGGAGCGGTGTTTTGCTGATACTACCCAAGGCCCTCTGGGGTTTATTTTATTTAATTTTTCTGTTAGAGCCTCAGACCGTATGAGCTCTCCCAGTGCTGGATGTGAAGGTCCAGCGGCCACCGATTCTCTCAATGAGTCAGTTTCATGTAGCCCTATTCTTAAAATTTCGAATCCCATGTTCTCTGCGGAAAGGAGTATCCGCGCAGCCTGGTTTATGCAGCGCTCTGTGCTCAGGGGGGTGAATTGACCATTGATCCACAGAGAGAACAGCTCCGTTTTTGGGAACACCAGGCAAGGATAGAGCCTTATCTGCATCGATGAAGGTCCCTTGATTTTGCAGAGCTTTTCCAAGTCCCTTATGGAGCTTTCTGTATCTTGATAGGGTAATCCCATCATGAGTTGGGCTCCCACTACGAACCCTGCGGATATTAGCATCCTGAGCTTTTTTAGGGCTACATCTGAAGTATAGCCCCTTCTGCATGCAGCAAGTACCCTGTCGTCCAAGGACGATATGCCAAGCTCTACAGCGTACACGTTGTATCTTCCCAACTCGCAGATTATGTCTTCGTCAATGCATGAAGGGTGAGTGGAGATCCTTATACGGCTTCCTTTGGGGGCCTTTGACGCAGCATCAAGTAAGTTTGAACGAACTTTCGGAGGAAGGCAAGTGAAACTTCCTCCGAAGAAGCATATCTCTACCGGCTCTTCTGATTTTTTTATCTCTGAAAGCACTTTCTCTGCAGTGACGTCATTTGTGTGGCCTGTTATAGCCCACTGGTCACAATATATACATCTATTAGGGCACGATTGCATGGGTATGAAAAAAGGAAGCTTTTTCAATTATCTGTCTCCCCTAGCTAAAGGTCTTAAGGTTAATTAGAGCCTCTGTCTTTTTGGATGTAGTTCAGGACTAAATCGATCATCTGCTTTATAAACTCTGTCTCCCGTTTTGTCAGTTTCGTATTTTTATACCATATTTCGAACTCGTCGTTGTAGTCCAATATTTCTTCCAGGTATAAGCGCCTCGTGGCAATGATGGGGGGGTGAAAGAGCAAGTCGGAAAGCTCTACGTCCAGTGTGTGGGCAAGGTTTCGCAGAAGTTTCATAGACGGCGTTCGTTTGTTTCCCTCCAAGGCTTGTATGTACGTTCTGCTTACCCCAACCATTTCTGCCAATTTTTGCTGCGTGAGGCCCTTTGCTTTTCTTATGGTTTTTATCCTTAACCCTAAACTCAAAATTTCTCCTCCCCGATTAGGTTTTCAGATAGCCTCCCGCGGGACTTTAGGTACTTGTGGCCGCTGGAAAAAGGATAGCATTTTTCTACCCAGTAGAGGAACACAGTGCAACTCAAAAGGTCGGCAGCACCGCCGGGGCTTACACCTTTTTCACTGAACAACTCATCGATTTTTTCTATGATCTTCTTTTCGCGTTTAGAGAAAGGTATGGGGAGTCTTAATAGCTTGTCGACGTATGTGGGGTATATGTGTGCCCAAAAATAGTAGCTTGATCGGGAGACCACGTTGGTGTCCTCGCAGTGTCTCATTATGCGGAATAGAGCGTAAAGGCAGCTGTCGTTCATTGACATCCCAAAGGACAGTGCGTGTTTTAGCGCTGGCAATCCCCAATTTATAACTGTTGGAAACCCTTTTTCTGCTTCCCCTCTAATGCCCGTCAACCCGTATTCAAGGTATAGCTTTTCTCCGTGTGTCAAAGGCCTTTTTGGTGGAGAAGTTCTAAGGCTTTCGAGTTCTTTTTTGCAGCACCCCCCGACAACTTGTGCGGCAAAGTTCGCGCAGGATTGAGCCGTTATGGGAACTTTCATATGCAGTGCAAATCCGGCACCATACAATAAGAGGGATAGGGCAAAAATAAGTCCTTTGTGCGTGTTAATGCCATTTGTCGCTTCCAGCATGGCAGCTTCCATTGTCCTGCCGGTCTCCCTTAGGTAGGGTAGCGCCTTTTGTGGAGATATGCCTGAGAGTCCCACATTGGCCTGCCTTTGCCAGAAAGGAGCAAGAGCTGAAGCGCTGAGTAGGAAGGTTGTGAAGTCCATGTCTTTATGAGCCCCTGAGTTGTACTTATCGACCAATCCAGGTTTTGGAGATGCCATTACCTCCTGAATGCATGCGGCAGTGGCCAATTGTGCCAGTTGAACTGAGTAGTACATGTGAGCCTCCTTGACTAATAAAATGTTTGTGATCATACTATGTTTTATAAAAACTAACAAAGATAGGTGAAGCTAACATGGAGCGATTAACTGCAAGAAGCGAAGACTACCTGAAAACAATATACAAATTAGAGCAAGAAAACAAGGTAGTGAGGGTAAAAGACTTGGCCCAGGCGCTGGGCGTTAAGTCGCCGACCGTGGTGGGGAGCCTCTATGGGCTAAAGGAAGCCGGGCTAGTGATACAGGGAAGCTACGGTTATGTTACTTTAAGCGACGAGGGTAAGGTATTGGCTGAGGAACTGATAGGTAGGGAAAGGATACTGGTTGACTTCTTCGAGAAGATATTGAATTTAGGAGAAGAGGAGGCCAGGACCAACGCATGCAGCATAGAACATTACATCACTCCTGCCTGCCGTGAGAGGTTGATAAGCTTCATAAAGTTTCTCTCCCATTGCCATTACGGTTCACCGAGGTGGTTAGAGCACTTCAAGGAGTTTGTGGAGACCGGGGAAAAACCTCAATGTGATAATTGTCCCCAAAAATATGGATCTAATTAGGTTGCTGACGCGCTTGTTAAAATGCTAAAAGAGTTGTAGTCTTCAGATGGCAAGGTAAACGCTATTTTGGGTTACTTTCAACTGGGGGGAACTATATGAATGGATGCATTTCAGAGAAATCTATAGAAAAAGTGAGAACCGAGCTCAATCGGCTAGGTTATGAAGGAGATATTATAGAGAGTCAAAGGACCATAAAGACAGTTGAGGATGCAGCCCAGGCGATCGGAGTAGAGCCTGGCAAGATCCTCAAAAGCTTGATTTTACTGACAGAGGATGGCCCCGTTTTGGTTTTGATGTCGGGGGTAAACAAGGTGGACTTGAAGAAGGTTAAGGAACTTTTGAACGCAAAAAAGGTAAAATTTGCATCGCCTGAGTACATAAGAGAAAACTTTGGATATGAAGTTGGGGGAGTGCCGCCTTTGGGATATGAACAACACCCCCCCACCTTGTTGGACAGGGATTTATTGAAATTCGACATGGTATGGGCAGCTGCAGGATCGGAATTTGCGTATTTCCCTGTTCCTCCCCGGGATCTTGTAGTGTATACTTCTGCAGAGGTGGCCGATATTTCTAAGCATTGAGGGAAGTCTACCTTTTTTCGGGAACGATTGCTTCGAACCACCCGTTGTGCTCGCGGCGAAGCCTGATGGTATTGAGAGGAATCAGGGTTATCTCAAGGTTGTGATAGCAAATGGCTCGTAGTATGTGGCCGCTATAAGGTCTGTGGTCCGACTTGTTTATTACGGCATGCAGATGGGGATATAAAGAAGCTCCTTTAATGCTTACGTTTCCGCTCAAAGCCGAAAGCTCAAAGGGGCCAACTAGGTCTTCTTTTGCGTAATCGGTACCTGTGTACCATCCGAAGGTAACTTCTTTGAGCATGCCTAGGCCAGTAACCACCACGGCGGAGTCTATAGAGTACTCTTCACAGGCAGTAGCTATACACGTAAGAAGCTCCTCGTCGTTCCCAGGCCTTATAAAAATGCAGTCAGAGCTAACTGCATATCGCATGATACCACCTCCTGTAATGGTTATATATAGCATTTTAGCACAATAATGAAGGAAACAAAAAGTTATTCGAGGTGAAGTGGATGGATTTTATTACCCTTATCCTTACTATGTTGGTTGGAGTGGTTGCAGGTTTTCTCAATACAATCGCAGGAGGAGGAAGTTTACTTACCTTGCCTTTTTTGGTTTTTTTGGGCTTGGAGGCATCTGTTGCAAATGCAACCAATAGAGTGGCCATCCTTCTTCAGAACGTCGTTGGAACCTTAAGATTTAGGCGAAAAGGTGTTTTGGATTTAAAGGAAGCGATGTTCTTAGCTTTTCCCGCACTTTTAGGAGCCGTTCTGGGGACATATGTGGTTATAAACATCGAAGAAAGGTTTTTGAAGCTGGTGATAGCCGCTGTCATATCTATTATGGCCTTTCTTTTGGTGTTCAAACCGAAGATGTGGGAAACCCAAAAGGAAAAGCACTTCCCCATTTGGGCAAAAGTTCCCATATTTTTCCTGATAGGAGTATATGGCGGCTTTATTCAGGCAGGTGTAGGGTTCATCTTGATATGGGCTCTTGTAGGAGTAGTGGGAAAGGATCTTGTAAGGGCTAACGCTTTGAAGGTGGCTATTGTCTTAGCTTACACCACAGTCAGTTTGGCTCTTTTTATGTCTAAAGGGATGGTCGATTTCGCAATCGGCTTTTCCCTGGCGGCGGGGAATATGTGTGGGGCATATATTGGAGCATGGTTCGCCGTGAGCAAGGGTAACAGGTGGATTCGTTACATCCTCGCGGCGGCAGTTTTTGTAAGTGCTATTCGGATGGCTATGGGCGCTTTGGGAGCTTAGGGGCGAACTGTTTAAAGTTCGTCCCTAAGGTATTTTTGGAGAGTTTCTCCTTTCAATCCGGCTCCTAGGGCAACGGCAAGACGTAGCCTGGCTTGATGAGGTCTTAGCCAGCCTCCATCATATACTCCCATTTCGAGTAGCTTTTTGGTGCTTCCTTCGTAAGCGTATTGTATGCTTGTGTGTCCCCTGTGGCAGCGCGAGGTAATTACGACAGGTAGCCCTTTTTTGATGAGTGGTTTAAGGTGTTTAATCCAGGAAGGGGGCACGTTTCCTGCACCGAAACCCGCCAACACAATGCCATCCAGATCGCAGCATTCTGCAATACAGGAGAGGATCTCTTCTCCTCCTCCCAAGGTGGCCCACAGGACTGCTATCTTACCAGCAGGATTGATGTCATGGCCCAAGAATGGAGGTCTTTTGGGTTGTCTTATTACGTATATTTTGCCGTCAACGAACTCCGCAATGGGGCCTCTCCCAGGAGCGTAGAAAGCATCCTTTCTATGGCCGATTTCTTTTGCTACCTCTGACGCGGCGAACAACTGATCTTGAAGGCATGCAAGGACACCCATTCCCCACAGGCGTTCACAAGAAGCAGCAACCAAAGATTGGATGAGGTTTGATGCGGCCTCTGAGCCTGGCACACCTATGGGAAGCATGGAGCCGGTGAAGATGACTGGCTGAGGGTAGGGCCATAGTAAGTCTGTCAGGTACGCCATTTCTTCCAAGGCATCTGTGCCACTTGCTACCACTATGCCGTTTATTCCGTCTTGAACAAGCTTTTTAAGGAGTTGAACCAAATCTACAGTCATCCTTATGGTGTAATGACTGCTTGGTTGATGCCCCCAGTCGATGATTTCCAAATTTTCTTTGTAGTTATCGGGCACAGCACCTAGAATGGAATTTGCCGTCTCCGTCGGGATGAATCCTCCCTGACGGTCGTTGTATGACATGCTTATGGTGCCGCCCGTTCCTACGAATGCGATCTTACCCCTTTTGCTCATGGAATCCCCCCTCGTTATAGATGCAAGTTTACCACTTTTCCTATCCGGAAAAAACGTGTAAGCTTTCATAGGTATTGAAAAGAAGGGGTTGATACAGTTGAAAGTTGTGGTCGTAGGCGCAGGAGAGGTAGGTTATACCGTTGCTAAAAGCCTTTCACAACAGGGCCATGACGTTACATTGGTGGAAAAAGATGAGATGCGGGCATCAAAGGTGGAGAACGAGCTGGATGTAATGGTAGTAAGAGGTAATGGAGCTCGCCCTCCTATCCTTGAAAAAGCAGGTATAGCTCAGCCTAAAAGCGATGTAGATATTTTAATAGCATGTACAGATCATGACGAGGTAAACATACTAGCTTGTTGGATAGCCAAGAGAGCTGGAGTTCCTAAGGTTATATCTAGGGCGAGAGGGTTGGAATACACCGATAGCCCGGAATGGGCTCGGGAGCTAGGTATTGATGTGATGATATCCCCTGAGCGTTCAGTGGCAAGGCAAATAGAGGAACTTCTGTCTGTCAGCGCTTCAGATTATTCCGCTGAGTTTTTCGGAGGCGTCGCTGGGCTTTATACCTTCAAAGTCTCGAAGGAATCTCCTTTGATAGGCCACACCCTGAAAGATGTTAGGGCAAAGCACCCAAGCATCATGGCCTTGATAGCCTACGTAGAAAGGGACGGCGGGGGATTTGTTCCTTTCGGTGAGACAAAACTGCAGCCAGGTGATCTGTGTTTTGTTATTACATTGAAAGGGCAGCTGGGAGAGTTGGAGGAACTCTTCCAGAGGCAAAAGAGCAGGAAACTTAGGAGGGTAATAATAGTAGGCGGCGGAAAGATTGGTTTTCGAGTCGCGAAAAGATTGGAGAGCAGGTACCCACAGCTGGACATTCGGCTTATACATCAAGACAGGGAAAAGTGCGATAAACTTGCGAGGGAGTTGGAAAGGACCATTGTGTTAGTTGGTGATGGAGCTGATGAAGAGCTTTTGCGTCGCGAGGGGGTAGAAGGAGTCGACGGGTTTGTGGCTACGACTGCGAATGACGAAAGAAACATCCTGATGGGAGTTATAGGCAAGGCTTTAGGGGCCAATAAGAGTATTGCCGTTGTAAGGAGAGGCTTCTTCGAAAAGTTGGACAAGTATTTGCCTGTAGATGCGATGGTAAATCCCAACGAGGCATTGGCGTCGGTCATAATGAGATATGTCCTTTATCCCTCAGCGGCAGGAGGCCTGTCGATAATAGAGAGAATAGATGCAGAAATATTGGAGGTTACCATAAGCAAGGACAGCAGCGCTCTAGGTGTTAAGATATCTGAAATAGGGTTCCCGAAAGGAGCTTTGATAGCCTTGGTCTACAGAAGAGGTCAGGTGTTCGTTCCGACAGGGGACACGAAGCTCGAAGATGGTGATCAGGTAGTACTTTTTGCATCTTCGGATAAAATGCAGCAGGCACTAGATATTTTGGGGGTAAAAGTATCTTGAGATTCATGGTCGTGCTGAAAGTTTTAGGTGTTTTGTCTGCCATAATTTCTGCGTTCATGATTTGGCCTCTCGGGTGGGCGATCATTGATGGTTCATCTGACGTGTTACCTTTTGTAAAAAGTGTGACGATAGGTCTTCTTACTTCCTTGGCTTTTCTGTTCTTAAGCAGGAAGTCAAAAATTCAGGATATTGAGGCGAGGGAGGTCAAGTCCTATATTTTGTGTAAATTTGTTTTGGTCTCTGGTAATGGTCTTA
>NZ_DAITZW010000006.1:0-55093 GCF_036847465.1 Thermovirga lienii
TCAAGAAGCTATAAAAACTTCTTGATAATTTCTAAGACATATTATACGAGGGGGAGTATAAGATGTCAAAGTTCAATATGCCTCATGAGGATCACGAAAATCACTTGTGCTATCTCCATAATTTAGGCCTACTGGAGGCTAACCTAGACCACTACAAGGGGTTGGTAAAGGACGCTCAGTATATATGCAAAAGATGCGGCCGTGCGGCAAAAAGAGCAGAAAACCTATGCGAACCAGAGAAACTTTAAAAAACTCAAATTTTGCGGGAGAAGCTTTGAGCCTCTCCCGCAAAACTCTCATTACATACATGCTTTATGATTAGGACTGAAGAAATACTTACGTTAAGCGCTAGGCTCTCAGGTATCTTTTGGAAGCTCTGCAACACCTTGGCTGACGCTCCAGAAATTTCATCACAAGAGTACAATGCTTCTAACTTGCACGCAGAAACCCTAAAGCAATTTGGTTTCACTATAGAAAAACCCTTCGCTGACTCAGAAACAGCCTTCAGGGCGACTTATGGCCAAGGAAGGTTGAATTTTGCCTTCTTGGTGGAATATGACGCTCTTGAGGGGATAGGCCACGGATGTGGGCATAACCTCAGCGGCGCCATGACCAGTCTTGCAGCTGTATTGCTGTCTTTTCTTTCTTCCAGCCTTCCTCCTTTTCGGATCACAGTGTTCGGAACCCCCTCGGAGGAAAAAGGCAACTTCAAGGCCCATTTGGTGACCGAAGGACATTTTAGCGAAACCAACCTAGCCCTTATGTCTCACGCAACCTCCGGAAAAAGCCGCGCACACTTTCGTTCCCTGGCTATGAGCACCAGAGATTTCTCATTTGTCGAAGGTAAAAAGAAGCCAATTTGGGGGCAGATTAAGGGACCTAATCCCTTAGGAGCAATGGGGGACTTGATCACTACTCTGGAAAAACTTCAGGAACATGGCCCCCTGGCAAACGGAGTGATATTAAAATGCGGCAAAGACCCTCTTGAAACACTTTCCGAGACAACAGCTCGCTTCGCCTTCTGCTCCACCAAAAAGATAAAGATCGATGACTTTCTTGAAGAGCTTTATCAAGCGGCCTACCAGATAGCAGAAAAAAGGAACCTTATATTTGTACACAAAATAACAGAAAGGGACATTTGGGAATTTTTCCCAAACAAACCAGCAGAGGACGCCTTGTTTGAGGTCATGACGTCCTTGCAAATGGACCCAGAAAAATTCCCTCCCGGGGAGTTCGATGGGGCTTCCGATGTAGGCAACGTTAGCCAAGTTTGCCCCACCGTCCACCCCCTAATATCCATAAGCGGGGGAAAAATCAAAAGACACACTCCCGAGTTCGCCGCGGCCACCAAGACAAAGGAAGCTCGCAGCGCCCTCGTAAAAGGGGCAGCTGCGTTAGCCCTTTTGGTAGTTCGGTTTCTATCGGACGAAGCCTTACAGAGAAAAATCAAAGAGCACTTCACAAAGGAGAGAAAGCTCTAACTCCGGGAAGCTACTCCACCAATTTGCCAGGGTTCAATATCCCTTTAGGATCGAAGACCTGCTTTATACCCTTTATCAACCTTATCTGAGCTTCATCAAGGAACATACCAATGTACTTTTTGCGTTTTAACCCTATTCCATGTTCCCCTGACAGGGTACCTCCCAGTTTCTTCGTAACTTCGTAGAGGTCTATTCTTGCTCCCTCTATGGCCTCATGCCAATCTACTCGGTCCTCTCCTGCCAAGAGGTTAATATGCACGTTCCCATCCCCTGCGTGACCATAATTTGCTGCCTCCAGGTCCCACTTTCTGCAGACCTCGTCGACCGCCTTTATAAGTGCAGGAACTTCCTTTATGGGCACAGAGATATCCTCTTTTGCATACTTGGTATAGAAGGCCATGACGGCTTCCGCTATACCTTTTCTGGCCTTCCAGAGTTTTTCTCTAAAGTTGCGATTGTCGGCAACGAAGACTTCAAGAGCACCACTTTCCAGGCACATGTCCCCAACCTTTTCATACTCATCGGCCAATACTTCGGGATCGTTCCCTTCCAATTGTATTATCAAATGGGCTCCAGCATCATCGAAAGGCAATGAACTTCCAAGATATCGGGAAACTATCTTGAGCGCCCTTCTATCCATGAACTCCAATGCTACTGGAACTATCTTCGCCTCAGTTATGACCTTGGGAACAAAGGATATGGCATCTTCTACCTTTTCGAACGGAACCAAAAGATCCACTATCCGCTCCTGAAGGGGAACCAATTTGAGGATAATCTTGGTCACCACACCCAAAGTTCCTTCCGAACCAACCATAAGATGGACCAGGTCCAAACCGGTAACGTCCTTGCGCCTTTTTCCTCCAAACCAAGTGATCTCCCCAGAGGGCAAGACTACTTCAAGGCCCAAAACGTTCGCCCCAGTGGTTCCATATTTTATGACCTTGTTGCCTCCGGCGTTCTCGGCCACGTTGCCTCCTATGAAGGATGCGTCTCCACTGCATGGGTCCCCTGCGTACTGAAGGGAATGCTTCATCGCCACCGACTGTATCTCCGAGGTAACGACTCCAGGTTCAACTGTAACTGTAAGGTTCTCCAGGTCCAACTCCAAAATGCGGTTCATCTTCTCAAAGGACATAATTATCCCACCAAAAGCGGGAACTGCCCCTCCAGAAAGGCCTGTGCCTGCCCCCCTCGGAGTCACAGGAATAACTTTATCGTTCGCATATGCCATGATTCTGGAGACATGTTCTGTGCTCTCAGGGAATACCACAACGTCTGCACAGTACTGGCGGTCCCAAAACTGCACTCCCACTTCGTCCCTGGAATATGCGAGCCTTTTTTCCTCATCTACGGATACGTTATGAGGTCCCACTATTGCGCAGAGGTCCTCTATTACTTTGTCGGTTACAGGCATGAAAGCAGTCACTACTCTTTCCCCCTTTGCTCTTTTATCTTCTCTATTATCCTGGGGACTATATCGAAAAGGTCTCCACAAAGGGCAATGTCTGCAACTCTGAATATAGGAGCCTCGGGATCTTTATTTATGGCCACCACGAAATCCGCTGTCTGCATTCCTGCAAGGTGCTGAACCGACCCGGAGATCCCCACCGCAAAATAAACCTTAGGAGAGACCACCTTACCGCTCAGACCAACCTGATGAGGATAGCTTATCCACTTGTTATCTACTGCAGCCCTGCTAGCACCGACGCCTCCACCAAGAAGGGACGCCAACTCCCTCAATAGGTTGAAATTCTCAGCCTTCTTAAGCCCCTTACCACCAGAGACTACGACATCAAGGTCTTGAATATTGACATCCATTCCCTCCTGGTGTTCCTTGCCCAAGACCTCAATGGAGCTTGTGAAAACTTCTCCAGGAAGGTCTGGATGCTCAACTCGGGCTTTGCGTCCTCTGTTGGGCTTGGGGACAGGGAAGGTCCTGGGTCTTACCGTCGCCATCTGAGGCAAGTGGTTGGGCGTTTGGATGGTGGCCATTATGTTGCCTCCAATTGCTGGCCTAGTCTGCAAGAGAAGGCCAGTATCAGCATCTATATCCAGACCCGTGCAGTCTGCTGTGAGGCCTGTATGAACTTTGGCCGCCACCGCAGGCATGTATGTTCTTCCTGAAGTAGTCGCTGGGGCCAAAACTATCTGGGGGTTCCTTCCCTTTATCAAGTAGCTTATGACATTCGTATATACCTCTTGATTGAAGTACCTAAACGGCTCCCCTACGACGCACAAAACCACATCGGCTCCCCACCATGCAAGGTCTTCCACGTTCATGTCAACGCGGTCGTACATCAGTAGAGTCGTGACCTTTGTTCCTAATCTGTCAGCCAGCTCCCTGGCCTTGGCCGTAAGCTCTACCGTCGCAGAATGAAGGGTCCCTTCCCTTATCTCTCCTATAACTAGAATCTCACCAGAACGATTACTTCTCTGCATTATCCTTACCTCCATCCAAAACTCCCATGGAGTGAAGCTCCTTCAAAAGATGCTCTATCCCCTTGTCGAGATCCTTTCCTTTGTAAAAGGCCCCTTCCCTAGTAACCTTAGGATAGAAGATCTTTACTACCCTCGTGGGCGAACCTGAAAGTCCAACCTCCTCAGGATTTAGGCCTACCTTTTCGTGATCCCATTTGACAACGTCGAAACGCCTGGCCTTTTTCTTACCTGCAAGGGTAGGCATCGAAGGCTCGTTGAGGTCCCTAAGGACCGTAAGTAGGCAGGGCAGGGGTAGTCTCTGTATCTCCACACCATCCTCCACAGTTCTTCGAACTACGGCAGAATCCTTTTCGATGTCCAATTGACTCACATACGTGCTGAAGGGAAGGCCCAACATGACAGCCACCTCAGGCCCCACCTGGCCTGTTTCTCCATCAGTAGCTTTTTCCCCTGCCAAGATCAAGTCGTAGGGCCCCGTTTTAGCTATCGCAGCTGCAAGGGTCTTTGCTGTAGCCCACGTGTCAGCTGCCGCAAAACAAGGGTCAGTAAGTAAAAACACCTCATCAACCCCAAGGGCAACGGCCTCCCTTAAGGCCTCCTCGGCCTGAGGCGGGCCCATGGAAAAGACTCTCACCTTGCCTCCAAACTTTTCCCTCAAATCAATAGCGCACTCAATGGCGTGAAGATCCAGAGGATTGATTATGGCTCCGACTCCAGACCTCACCATAGTACCCTTTTCTTCGTCCATCTTAACTTCGTCTGAATCAGGAACTTGTTTCACCAATACAGCAATAAGCACTCTACCACTTCCTTTTCTTTGTTAGCGCTTTCGCCAAATAACCAAAATACTCATCGAGAAAGTATACCTTATTGTCATGCTCCTTGCCATACCCCTCAAGGAAAACCCATTCATTGGGAAATTGGTTGAATGCCCGACAACAGGGAGAATATTATGGCCTTTTCTGAAAATTGCAGTATAATACATCTCTGTTTAGTCTTATTTAGGCTTTTGCGCTTGCAGTACAATCAGGAGGGTAGAATTTAATGAGAGACATATCGAAAATACGAAACGTTGCCATAATAGCCCACATAGACCACGGCAAGACCACGCTGCTTGATTCGGTCTTCAAGGCCGCAAAGCTCTTCCGGGATAACGCCAGGGTAGAAGAAAGAATAATGGACAACAATGCCCTAGAGAGGGAAAGGGGCATTACCATCCGGGCAAAACACTGTTCCGTCGAATGGAACGATTACCTGATCAACATAATTGACACGCCAGGACATGCCGACTTCTCCGGAGAAGTAGAGCGCATAATATCCATGGTGGACTCCGCCTTGCTCTTGGTAGACGCCAATGAAGGTCCGATGCCTCAAACAAGATACGTGCTAATGCGGGCCTTAAAGGCAGGACTTAAGCCCATAGTCGTGGTAAACAAAGTTGACCGCCCAAACGCCGCCATAAACGAGGCCCTGAACGCCACCTTCGACCTGTTCCTTGAGCTAGGGGCAACGGAGGAACAGGCGGACTTTCCGGTTCTGTACGGCTCAGGACTTCACGGTTGGTTCGTAAGAAACTTGGAAGACGAGCCCAGGGGAATGGATCCCCTGTTTGAAACCATAATAGATTTCGTACCTCCCCCAAAAGGAGATCTGGATAAACCCTTTCTCATGCAAGCCACGAGCATAACATGGAACGACTACATAGGCCGGGTAGGATGCGGCAGGATAGTCCAAGGAAAGATCAAAAAGGGCGACATTATAGTAAGAACAAGCACCGCCTGGACGGACAAGGATAAAAACCAATGGGATATAATAAACCAAGAGAGGGCAAAGGTCACTCACCTCTGGTTAACCAAAGGCTTCAAGCTCACGGAGGTAGAGGAAGCCTCAGCGGGCGACGTGGTCTGGATAGCCGGTCCGGAGGATATATCCATAGGTGACACCCTGAGCTTTGAGGAGAACTCCCAAGAACCCCTTTCCCCTCTGGAGATAGAGGAACCCACGGTCTCCATGTTCTTTCTGGTGAACAACGGCCCCTTCGCGGGAAAAGAAGGCAGAGCTGTGACGCTTAGGCAAATAAAAGAACGCCTACTTCAGGAGGCCAGGGTAAACGTGGCTTTGAGAGTGGAGGACATAGGAAGGCCTGACGGATTGAAAGTTTCAGGTCGAGGAGAGCTTCACCTTGCGATTCTCATAGAGGAAATGAGAAGAGAGGGCATGGAGCTATGCGTCTCAAGGCCTGAGGTCATCACTAAACGAGACGAAAATGGAAACCTGCTGGAGCCAATGGAGCAACTGATAGTGGACGTCCCAGAGGAATATCAGGGCGTGGTCATAGAAAAAGTTTCAAGGCGGAAAGGAGAGTTTACCAGCGCCCATAATCTGGGTACTGGCCTCATGCGGTTGGAATTTAACATACCTACTAGGGGCCTCATCGGCTACAGGACTGAGTTCTTGACGGATACCAGGGGCTTGGGAATCATGTCCTCTCGGTTCATAGGTTACGACCTCTGGAGAGGCGAAATATCTGGAAGGAACAGAGGTTCCATGGTGAGCATGGATAGCGGCGAAGCCACGAGCTACCAACTAGAGAACCTTCAGCAGAGAGGCGTTCTCTTCATATCACCCATGGACAAGGTCTACGAAGGCATGGTGATAGGAGAACATTCTAGAGGCAATGACCTGCCTTGCAATCCAACCAAGAAAAAACATGTAACCAACCATCGTTCCTCTACCAAGGAAAGCACCGTAGTTTTGGATGTACCCAGGAAACTGACCTTGGACGCCGCACTGGAGTGGATAGCCGAAGACGAATTGGTGGAGGTCACCCCGCTCTCTGTGAGGGTTAGAAAGAGCATATTGAATCATGAAGCAAGGAAGAAGGCAGCAAAGAAAGCAAAGAATCAAGAAAGTGCCGCGTGACATGCTCCCACCACCTACGCTTCGCTTAGAGGTGGGGCTTCTCGGGTAATCTCATCTCATGATGAGAAATTGACCGAGCTATCCCCGTGTGTCCCACGGTTCATTTTTCTAAAACTGATTATATAATAACACACAAAAAAGAGACAACTTTAGACTATACCTAACCGAAATTCATCTCCCACTTCGTTTAGAAGTGGGAGACTTCTTTCGGAAAAAATGTTAAAAGTTCCCATAGGGGCCCTTGTACGTAAAGGGCCCCTATTACCCTACTGTTACCCGATTCCTGCCGGACCTCTTGCTCTCATAGAGGAGATCATCGGCTCTTTTTATGACGCTCTCCATGGTGTCTTCGTCCTGAAATAACGTAGCCCCTATAGATATGGTAGCACGTAACCTCTTACCCTCGTGTACTATGAAGGACTTCTCTACCAGCACCCTTATCCTCTCGGCCACCTTTGAGAGTTCCGTTTGATCCACGTTCCTTATTACTCCAAGAAACTCCTCCCCTCCCCAGCGCCCAAAAACATCGAAGGGCCTGGAGTTGTTTATAAGGGTATTAGACAACATCTTCAGGACCTCGTCCCCCACCTCATGCCCATGGGTATCGTTAAAGCTCTTGAAGTGATCAATATCCATGAACAAGACGCCGAAAGGCACTTTTAGGCGCTTCCTTTCCTCGATCCTGGTCTTGATCTCATGCTCCATGTACCTCCTGTTTGGTAAACCTGTCAGGGCATCCAGCATTGCCAATCTCTCAAGCTCCATAAGCCGTAACCTGTTCGCCTCTATGGAGGTCATGTCGCTAAAAAGCTCTACAGCACCCACTACCTCACCCTCTGAGTTTCTCAGCACTCCCGCCCTTACCCACACGGGGACCCTGTGGCCCTTTTTGTGATGCAGGTAAACCTCAGCGTCTCTATTTTTGCCCGTCGCCATGGCCAAAGCTAAAGGACACATGCCCCTGCAAAGATCGTTCCCCTCTTCATCAACGTGCATCAATATATCCTTGGAGCACGGAGTACCCAAGACCTCCCAAGCTGCAAAACCTGTTATCCTCTCCGCTGCCTTGTTCCAAAACCTTATTACCCTATCTTTGTCTACGATATATAACCCATCGTTCAGACTGTCGATTATCTCCCGATAAAAATCTTCTTCAAAATGCATCTCCATTGGCATCACCCCCCTATATATTTTCTCGTGTAGGGACAGGCAACTATGCACATTCCGCATATTAACTTGCCTATGTCGGGTTTTGAGGCTTCTATTTTCGTTCTCTCATAACATTTCCAAACATCGAAGAAATCCTCCCTATCGAGGGCTACATTCCAATTTTTACCTGAAGGAGCAGAGACAGGGCAAATTTTGACGCAGCATTTGCAGTCTCCGCATTTGGATTGGACTACCGGCTTACCGAAGGGTACCTCAAGGTCAGTTAAAATAGATGTAAAACGCAGAGCCGATCCATACTCCTCGGTAACAAGTAGGGCGCATTTACCTATCCACCCCAGGCCGCTTCTAGTAGCCACGGTCTTGTGAGGCAAGGGCATCCTCAAATCTGAGGGAACCTCATGTACCGTGGGAGGCAAACTTTTGGCTTTAGCGCCCATAGAGAGTATCATTTTCTCCGCCATTGAGCCTAAACGCGACAAGGACTGATTGGCGTGATCGTAGAGTTTCGCGTAATCAGGGGTGGGACCATTTACGATCCCTTTTATGACCTCCGGATCCAACGGATAGCCGATGGAAACACCATAAGGGAGTTCTGGATATGGTGTAACATCATGCAGATCTGCGAACCCCACGAGAGCAGCTCCGCTATCCAGCAGGCGTTCTTTGAGTTCCGTAAAGAAATCCATGGTTTACCCTTCCTTTCCAAAAAGAAGTTGACAAACATGGAGCCTTGGTGATATTCTTCCTCATAATTTAACACACAATATAAACAAAAGAAAACATGGAGGACAAAATGGCCGCCACTAGATTCTTCGCCCTTGATTACTATTATTACTTGTACTTTACCCCGCATCGAACCGATTCGGGCGAGGTCGGCTATTTTGTGAAAGCAGGGTAAGTGCAAGATTCACAACCTAGGGCTTTCCAATCCGCCTTCCCCGATCGGGGAAGGCGGATTTTTTTATTTATAAACGGAGGTGATTAAAATGCATCAGACCGATGGGTTCGTACTATTTTCCATGTTGGCAATTTTGGCTGGCATACTCTTTCCCATATGGATACTAATCACAGACAGGGGGGAGAATCATGATTAATCTTGCAGTTTGGCTTTTATATGGAGTCATTTTGGTTACGCTAGCGCGATGGTCCAAGGGAAAGGATGTGTTGCTACCCGGTAAGGTGGGAGTTCTAGTACAGGCTTTGGCGTACGTGGCAACCTACGTATCCGCAGTAGCGCTGGTGGGCTTCTCCGGCCTATGTTATCGTTACGGCCTGCAGATGCTTCTCATCGCAGCGGGAAACATGTGGCTGGGCACGTGGTTCGTGTACCGGTTCCTGGCTTGGCCCACTAGGCTTTGGCAACGAAAACTAAAAGCTCGCACCCCTGCAGAGATGCTCGGAACTGCAGCTCGTTCCAAATTGTTCAGAATATACCTTGGGAGCCTTTCCAGCGCCCTTCTTATCGTATACGCATCGGCAGTATTCAAGGGAGCGGCCTTCATGCTATCTGGAGTGACGGGGATTTCGGTTACCTTCTGCCTCTGGGGGATCATAATGATAGTGGCACTTAGCGTATCCTGGGGTGGCTTAAGGGGAGTCTTGTACACCGAGGCCCTTCAGGGAGGCATAATGCTCATAGGCGTCCTGGCGCTTCTTTTTGCCACCATCCGAGCGGTAGGAGGCCCCATGGAAGGGCTAGAACGCCTCGCAGCGCTGAAAGCCACGGAAACCGCAACCAACGGGTTTACCGCTCTAAGTTCCGGTCAGGGAGGTTTGTTCATCCTTTCTTTGGTAGCAGTTACCTCCATTGGAGTTTGGGCACAACCTCAGCTCGTTCAGAGGCACTTCGCTCTTAAGAGCCCCAAAGAGGCAAAAAAAGTAATCCCCTTTGCCATGTTGAGCATTGGGATAGTCATAGGCGGCGCATATTTCTCTGGGGCTCTATCAAGGTTGGTCCTGGGCCCAGACGTAAAGTCCGTGGATTCAGTCATACCCCTTTTGGTCTCAAAGCTTCTACCTGAAATAGGGGGACAGATATTCGCCATAGCGATAGTCTCGGCCTCTCTATCGACAGCCTCGGCCCTGCTTCACATCGTTGCAGGATCGATTACCAACGATGTCCTGCGAAGACAACCCAACGACCTGATATGGAAGGTCCTGGTCGCCTCATGTGCGGTACTCTCAGGCATCTTTGCCACCAAAAACTCCCAAATCATAGCGATGATATGCACTACTAGTTGGACCTTATTGGCCTCCGCCATTCTCGTGCCTTACCTCGCCCTTTTGGTCTGGGGAGACACTTTAAAGAAGTCAACATTCTGGGGCACCTCATTAAGCGGATTGCTCCCTGCTTTGACATGGTACATACTGGCCTTTGCACCTACATCTCAGAAGATCACCAACATCAGTGCACCAGGGTTCTGGGGCAGCGTACACCCCTTTTTCGTGGGGATTCTCTTCTCCCTTTTGGGATTTGCCTTCTTCCTAACCCTGGAGAGGGCTTCGGAAAAAACATCGTTATTGGACACGGAAGGATAACAATAAAAGGGAAGACACCCCCAAGGTGTCTTCCCTTTTATTTTATGCAGACACGGAAACGGAGAAGGTCAGTTTTTCTCCATCCGAATCAACGGTAAGCTTGGAGCCTTCGCAAAGTTCTCCTTTAAGGATCATCCTCGCTATCTTGGTCTCAAGCTCGTGAGCAATGAAGCGCTTCAAAGGCCTCGCACCATACACCGGATCGCTGCCTTCCCTCGCTATGAAGGTTTTGGCTTCTTGTGTCAGTTCAAGGGTGACGGAGCGCTCCTGTAACCTCTCCTTCAAATCTGCAGTCAACAGATCCACTATCTTCACCAATTCCTCTTGTCTCAATGGCTTGAACAGCACCACATCGTCCACCCTGTTGAGGAACTCTGGCCTGAAGTGAAGTCTTAGCTGCCTTGTCACTTCATTTCGAGCTTCCTCGGTGATCTCTCCACTTTCTGTAATACCCTCCATCAGGGCAGTTGCTCCGATGTTGCTGGTCATGATTATTATGGTGTTTCTAAAATCCACAGTCCTTCCGTGGCTGTCAGTGAGGCGTCCATCGTCCAGTACCTGAAGAAGGATGTTGAACACATCCTGATGCGCCTTTTCTATCTCGTCGAATAAGATGACCGAGTAGGGCTTCCTTCTGACCCTTTCCGTCAGCTGGCCACCTTCTTCATACCCCACGTAGCCAGGCGGAGCTCCTATCAATCGGGAGACTGCATGTTTCTCCATGTATTCGGACATATCTATCCTTATCAAGTTATCCTCACTGTCGAACAAGGCCTCCGCCAATGTCTTGGCAAGTTCCGTCTTACCAACCCCAGTAGGACCCAAGAATATGAAGGAACCTATAGGCCTTCTGGGATCCTTTATTCCAGACCTGGCTCTGAGCACCGCGTCAGCCACAAGTTTTACCGCTTCATCCTGACCAACAACCCTCTGGTGCAACACTTCTTCAAGTCTAAGCAACTTTTCTCGTTCTCCCTCCATGAGACGGCTAACAGGAATACCAGTCCACATGGAGACCACCTTGGCTATCTCTTCCTCGGTTACTTCCTCCCTCAAGAGCCTCTGTCCCGAGTCCTCCAGGCGTTTTTGCGCCTCCTGCAGTTTCATCTCAAGTTCAGGAAGCTTACCGTGCTTGAGCTCGGCTGCCTTGTTGAGGTCATATTCTCTTTCTGCTTTCTCTATCTCATGTTTTACCTTTTCTATCTCTTCTCGCAAACTCTGGACCTCAGAGATCAGTTTTTTCTCCACTTCGTACTGGGCCCTCAGGGCATCTGCTTTCTCTCTTGCTTCCTGAAGTTCCTTCCTCAGGTTTTCAAGTCTCTGCTGACTTGCCTTATCCGTCTCCTTTTTCAAGGCAGCTTCTTCTATCTCAAGCTGCATTATCCTCCTCATTACAGTGTCCAGCTCCGTAGGCATGGAGTCGATCTCGGTCCTTACCATGGCGCAAGCTTCATCCACAAGGTCTATGGCTTTGTCGGGCAGGAACCTATCGGTTATGTACCTATGAGATAGGACCGCTGCCGCCACAAGAGCGTTATCCTGTATCCGCACGCCATGGTGCACTTCAAAACGTTCCTTAAGCCCCCTGAGGATGGATATGGTATCTTCCACTGAGGGCTGGTCTACGTACACTGGCTGGAACCTCCGTTCCAGGGCAGCATCCTTTTCTATGTATTTCCTGTACTCGTCAAGAGTAGTAGCACCTATACAGTGAAGCTCTCCTCTGGCAAGCATGGGTTTCAACATGTTGCCCGCGTCCATAGAACCTTCTGCCCTGCCTGCACCCACAATAGTGTGGATCTCATCTATGAATAGTATTATGCGACCTTCGCTCCTTTTAACCTCGTTCAATACAGCCTTGAGTCTCTCCTCGAATTCTCCTCTGTACTTGGCACCAGCCACTAGGGCACCCATGTCAAGGGCCACAATGCTCCTATCCCTGAGCCCTTCAGGCACATCACCTCTTACGATCCGCTGCGCCAAACCTTCGACTATGGCAGTCTTACCTACGCCAGGTTCACCTATAAGAACCGGATTGTTCTTGGTTCTCCTGCTCAAGATTCTTATGACTCGCCTTACTTCCTCGTCTCTTCCTATGACAGGATCCAGTTTCCCTGCCCTCGCAAGAGCCACAAGGTCCCTGCCGTACTTTTCAAGTGCTTCATAGGTACTCTCTGGATCGGCGCTTTGAACCCTCTGGTTCCCCCTGACCTCCTGGAGAGTTTTGAAGAATCTATCCTCGTCGACCCCAAAATCAGCTAATATCTTTCTGGTTGGTGAGCTGGGATCCGGCTCCTCCATAAGGGCACTGAAAAGGTGCTCCACCGAAACATATTCGTCCTTCAATTTCTTGGCTTTTTCTTCAGCTGCGACCAAAACAGCCCCCAACCTGCCGGAAATATAAATTTTACCGGCCTCCAAGGACGCTCCTGCAATGCTTGGTCGCCTCGCCAACTCTTTTTCCACGGCATTTATCATCGCATCCAATGGAACGTCCATCTTCCTCATCAGTCTCGGTATAAGACCGTTTTCCTGCTTCAGCAACGCGAGCAGCAGGTGCTCGTTATCTACCTCTCTATGGCCTCTTTGGATTGCTTCTTTTTGGGCATCCGCCAGCGCTTCCTGTGATTTCTGAGTTAATTTATTCATATCCATAACTTATCCCCCCTTATCTACGCCCTGGGATTGAAGGGCGATTCCTTAGCAAGCTCCTCGAATAGGGCTCTTTCCTTTTCCGTTAGATTTTTGGGAACCACTATCCTCACTGTCGCTAAAAGGTCCCCATTGCCTCCCGTCCTCTTTGGCAAACCTTTTCCTCTCAGCCTCAATACCTGACCGCTTTGTGTCCCAGGAGGGACTTTGAGCTGTACAGTCCCTGTCAATGTAGGGATGGTCACTGTGCTTCCCAAGGCTGCCTCCCAAGGCGCCAGATCAAGCCTCATGGTCAAATCGTGGCCATTAACCCCAAACCTTGGGTCAGGCTTGATGTGAACCCTCAAGTACAAATCCCCGGGTGGGCCACCAGTAGGTGAAGGTGCCCCTTGAGATGCCAAACGGAGCCTGGAGCCCTCCGTAACCCCCTTAGGTATGGTTACCTCCAAAGTCTTTTGCTGCCCACCTATGTTTATAGAGATCTTCTTCTTGCCACCCTTTAAGACCTCTTCCAATGTCAGCTCCAACGGAGCTTCTATATCCTGGCCTTTAATGGTAGTCCTCGTGCTAGTCTCAAAAGGCGACTGAGAGAAGAAAGCCGAATCTCCGAAAAAGGCTTCGAAGAAGTCGCTGAAGAAGCTACCTGCTCCCTTGGAACTCCTTCTAGTGCCAAAGTTGAATATCTCTTCCCAGCCGGGCGGAGGCGTAAATTCCTGGCCATGCTGCCACCCACTTCCCAAAGCATCGTATCTTTTCCTTTTCTCAGGATCCTTCAGTACCTCATAAGCTTCATTTATCTCCTTGAACTTTTCGGTTGCAGCAGGGTCTTTGTTGGCATCTGGGTGATATTTTTTTGCCAACTTCCTGTAAGCTTTCTGTATTTCCTCCTGAGTGGCATTTCTATCCACTCCCAATATCTTGTAGTAATCCTTATATTCCACAGGCCATCGCCTCCCCTCTTACGGCCTCTCGCGCCTTCACGACAGGACCCCCCTTTAAGGGGGGTCCTGCGCCTTTATAGATGCTCACGGCATCTTAACAAGCTCCTCAGCTTTCGTTGAAGTCCGCATCGATTACGTCTTCTTCTGAAGAGCTAGAAGGCCCTGAAGATTCTCCCGTACCTTTTGTGGAGCTGGTGCTGCTGTAAGTGCCCAGCTTGCTTAAGGTATTCATCAGCTGCTTGGCAAGGTCTTCCAACCTTTCCTTTGGCTCCTCTTTCTTGATGGCCTCCTTGGCCTCCTCAATCAACCTCTCAGCAGTACCTTTTTCTTCTACCGGAACAGCATCCTTTACTTCATCCAACTTCTTCTCCACCTGATATACGACATTTTCCAGGTTATTGCGGGACTCTACCCATTCTTTCTTCTTCCTGTCCTCTTCGGCATGAAGCTCGGCTTCCTTGATCATCCGTTCTATTTCTTCCTCTGTAAGGTTCGTAGAGTTGGAGATCACAATCTTCTGTTCTTTGCCTGTATCCTTGTCCTTGGCAGATACATGTAGTATGCCGTTGGCGTCTATGTCAAAGGTCACCTCTATCTGAGGCACTCCCCTTGGAGCAGGCCTTATGCCGTCCAGCTTGAATGTCCCAAGGACCCTGTTGTCTTTTGCCATTTCCCTTTCTCCCTGCAAGACCACTATTTCCACTGCAGGCTGATTATCTTCCGCAGTAGTAAATATCTGAGATTTCCTGCAGGGTATGGTAGTGTTCCTCTCTATCATCTTGGTCATTACTCCACCCAGGGTCTCAATACCCAATGAGAGCGGCGTAACGTCCAGCAGGAGAACATCCTTTACTTCTCCCTTGATTATTCCGGCCTGCACTGCCGCACCCAATGCAACTACTTCGTCAGGGTTGACGCTCATGTTTATCTTCTTGCCACCGGTAAAGTCCGATATCAGCTTGTGGATAGCAGGCATCCTCGTTGAACCACCGACCAAGATAACCTCTGCTATGTCCTCTGGTTTGAGCTTGGCGTCCTTCAGTGCCTGCTGTACTGGTCCCAGACAACGCTTTACCAGATGCTCCGTAAGCTGTTCAAACTTCGCCCTAGTCAAGGTCATGTTCAAATGCTTAGGGCCACTGGCATCGGCCGTTATAAAGGGCAAGCTTATTTCTGTACTCGTTCTGGAAGACAGCTCACACTTGGCCTTCTCCGCTGCCTCGTACAGACGCTGCAGGGCCTGCCTGTCCTTTCTCAAATCTATACCCTGATCCTTGAGGAACTCGTCCGCCATCCAGTCCACTATGCACTTGTCGAAGTTGTCTCCTCCAAGATGGGTATCTCCAGCCGTAGCCTTGACCTCACACAGTCCATCGCCGACCTCCAATATGGATACGTCGAAAGTACCTCCTCCTAAGTCGAACACCATGATGATTTCGTTTTCCTTCTTATCCATTCCATAAGCCAAGGCAGCGGCCGTAGGCTCATTGATAACCCTCAATACGTTCAAACCTGCGATCTTTCCAGCGTTCTTGGTAGCCTGACGCTGAGCATCGTTGAAGTACGCCGGAACGGTTATGACGGCATCAGTTATTTTTTCACCCAAAAATGCCTCAGCGTCCTGAACTAGCTTCCGCAGGATCATGGCGCTTATCTCTTCGGGCGCGTATTGTTTATCACCCACTACGACCCTCACAGAATTATGAGGCCCTTCCACTACTTTATAAGGAACCATTTTCATTTCCTCGGCAACTTCACTGTAGTTGCGTCCCATGAACCTCTTTATGGAATAAATGGTTCCTTCCGGGTTCAAAACCGCCTGCCTTTTCGCTAAGGCTCCTACAAGGCGCTCCCCATTTTTAGTGAAAGCCACCACTGATGGAGTCGTTCTACTTCCTTCAGCGTTGGGTATTACTGTCGGCTTTCCTCCTTCCATGAAGGCTATAACCGAGTTAGTTGTTCCAAGATCTATTCCGACGGTGCGTCCCATCCAAATCCCCCCTCTTTGTTTTCTACAAACATGCTTTTATGTTTTTGACTTTTTTTGACCTTTGCGATGGTTATTATATAACAGAATTCTCAATCCGCAAATCTAAAAAAGTCAAATAAGGTCAGTTATAGATGATTATTCCAATACAGCCATTAATAAGCCCGTTTTTTTTTATTTTTCTCCATTTTATGTCTCATATCTCAAACTTAAGGGGGGAAAGGATTATCCTTTCCCCCCTTAGGCTTTTCTCTCACTTCATTCGCAGGATCAAATCCAGCTTAAAGATTGTCCTGCATGCGGTTTTTCATGAATTGTTCAAAACGCCAAGTATGGATTTCTTTCCTAAGCTGCTCCGCCTTTTCGAAGAGGCTTCTTACTTTCCCTTCGTCTGGCTTTTCATCGATCAATGCAAGGCGAAGCTCTAGATTTGTTCTACGAAGGTCGTTCATCTTTTTGAGTATGTCCTCGGGATAGTTGTTAAGATATTGAGGACCAGCACCCATACCTCTTACGTTTTCTCCATACATTGCGCCGCCTCGGAGACCTCCGCCACCAAATTGCCCGTCCTGATACATCCGAGGGCCAGGGCCTCCGCCCCTGCATCCCCCGAATCGTCCGTCTTGATACATCCAGGGTGCAGGGCCTCCCCAGTGGGCGAAAGCTGCCCCCGCAACTACCAAAAGCCCTACCAAAGCCAACAATATAATCTTCTTGTTCATATCGCTACACCTCCCGTTTTGCTCTAACAAAATTATACGGGCAATACCAGTGGGAGGTATGAGTAAATTTACCTATTTCCAGCAAAAATCCCTTCCACTTTCTCGACTAAGTTTTCGACTTGGACCTCTTCCTTGGCCCCATCAGGGTAAGACAGTTCTACGACACCATCAGCAGAACCCTTACCACAAACTATCGTTACAGGTGACCCAAACAGCTCTGCATCGGAAAACTTTACCCCTGCTCTCTCATCTCGATCATCCAGCAGGACTTTGAACCCCTTTTCTTCCAAAGATTCTGCTAGCCCTTCCCCCAATTCCAAAGCCTCTTTATTCCTAACGGAAGGAACTATGACTGCTACATCAAAAGGAGCAACACCCGCAGGCAGTGGCCCATCAGGCCCCACAAGACTCAAAACCAAGGGCTCCATGTATATTTTTCCTTCCCACAAGTGGGCTTCCTCCACTTTCCCATCCCTTCCCTGGTAAGAAATTTTTCTATCACCAAGGGAAGATGTTGCAATCATAGAAAAGGACGCAACCTTGGAAAGAAACTCTGCCTCCAAGGCAGAAGAACATACAGGACACCCTATTTCTTTTTCATACACTATTAGATCCTTTACCTCCTTAGCTGAGAAATCCCTTCCCCAGCAGGCATTCATCAAGTGTCTTTCGGGTTGGTTAGCTCCCACAACGGCGTTAACCATACCTTCCACATGGCGGTCTGCTATCACCCTTAACCTTTCGGGAAGTCCTACAGGCCCCAAATATCCAGCCAGATCACCAACAGTTTCCTTTATTTCAAGAGGGTCAGCGAAGCGCACGTTGCGACAGCCCACCACCTTTTTCACCTTTTCTTCACTTATTTTGTGGTCACCTCTCACCAGGACCACGAAAACTTCCTTCTCGCCGTCTTGGCGCTCAGCAACGTAAAACATGGTCTTGATGGTGTTCTCTGGAGGAACTCCCAGCTGCCGACATAACTCCGCAATGGTGTCCGCTCCCGGCGTGTCCACCACCTCTAGGGGACGCGGCTCTTTATCTTGAGGCTTGACCCCTCCTTTTACCGGAGAGTTTTCATCTCCACACCATGCACACTTGGGACAATAATAGCCCCTCTCCCCATATGGAGAGGTCTTATCAGTAAGGACAACTAAATCAAGGGTGTCAAGTCCATCAGAGACGGAGGCCTTTTCTCTCACAGAAAGCCCCACATTGGAAAGTCTGCGAGAGAACTCTCTACACGTTCCCCTTATCAGTTCCTCCCCTTGAGACGAAGACTCCGCAAAGCCTAAAATTCGATAAGAATGCCTTTCTCTCTGATAAAAGGTCAAGGGCAAGTGTCTGTAACTTTTTACGTAACCTGATGCAACTTCTTTCGCATGGCTGCAAAAGTCAGGAAAATCCACTCTCTGGAAGGCCATAGCTCTCAACACTTCTTCGACTTTACATGAAGTGCGCTCAAACAAAAGAACACCCATGGGCAAAAGGTTGAGAGACTCTTGTCCCGCCGCCAACCTACTTACAAAACCTCCCCTTATGAGCCTCAACATTCTTTGGTCTGCCACACCCTTTGGTGCTTCCTTAACGGTGGGCGCAAAAACACAAGACATCTTCATTATCCATACCCCCAATGTCAGGATCCAAGTAGTCCCAAAACTAGTATTTTTATGTAGTATACAGCACCATCAATATTACAGAAAGGCCTGTTTGGTGCCTTGCACTAAGTGAACTTAGAGGCTAATCTTTAAAGGAGCAAGATTTTTTGCACTAAAAAAATATAAGTAAATCTGTTTAGGTGATGCAAATCATGGATCCTTTGGCTTTTTTAAGCAAGCTCTTTAGACGCAGGAAGCTTGAATTAACCCCTAAAGACATAGCTCTTAGAGCGCCCAGATTGGATGAATACGAAGAGTGGAGCAAAAACAAGAGGCTTTTGATCTTCAATCCTCCCTTTTGGGGATTTCACGATATCTTCATTGACGATGAGCTAAATCATGCCCTTATATGCATAAAGGAAACCAGGGAGGCCTTCGTTATATCAGGGAACACAAAAGGAGGAGAAAAGGTACTAAAATATGGGCCAAACCTTGATCTGGAGTCGGAAGAAGATCTAGATCCAGGATTACTGGAGTGGATAGTATATGACGACTTCGTGGTATACAGAGGACCCTTCTTGCCGATAGGACGAGACCCTTACTACATTGGCAAGGTCGCAGCAACTTTTCCCTTTAATAAAAAAATTGAACCTAGCATTTATCCCGGCCTGATATCTTATCTAACAGAGTGGTATATAAAAAATAGAAGTTAAAAGCCCAGTGAGGTGTTCTAATGAAAGTTGCAGATCTCTTCAAAAAAAACAATTTCCCTGATTTCCGTCTTCTAGGGGGAGCAGAAGGTGTATCAAACAAGATAACCTCTGTCTCCGTCATAGATTCACCGGATGTCTTCAGGTGGATGCGAGGAGGCGAGTTCCTAATAGGAAGCGGTTACATCTTCAAGGAAGCCCCGGACAGCATGGCAGAGTTCATGCGCCTGGTGGCTGAAAGGGAAATAGCTGCCCTGGGGATCAAAATAGATAGATACCACTCCAAAATTCCGGAAAGCTGCATAAAGGAAGCAGACAAGCTGGGACTCCCCTTGATAGAGATTCCTTCTAACATGATTAGTATGTCGGTAATAAAATAAACACTAGCCTTCAAAGAAATCACCCTTCCCCCGTAAGATTTCACCACCTAAACATTTTAGCGACCCATTCTGGCATTGTAGCTGTCAAATCCTAACAAAAAAATGTCTTTTTACTTGTTGCCCCGAATCATATCAACCCTCTCGCGGATAGCCTCCCAAAGAGACCTAGCTTCCTTTATACCCACGATGTAGCGCCTTCCATCCGTCATTCGGATATCCAAGGCCTCGGTTACGCCCACGCTGTAGAGCCACCCCTTGTATATCCTCTTCAAACCCACAGAGTGCCAAGGTATCTTGGTTAAAGATACCGATTGGATCTCCGACAAAGGAATGCAGCGCTTGACCAATCCAGGCCCCATACGAACCTCTAAAGCATCCTCAGCCAATGTTACCTTTATAGAAGTAAAAAACACCAATGTGAAGCCTAAAAGAGCTGCTGAGACCACTAAAACTGCGTAAGGAAAACTGTCATCAGAAGTTTTCAGTGCCCAAGCCTGTATTACAATGGCGACGAAAACGAGCACAAGAACAGCCCTAAGTCCCCATCCTTGCTGTACATATGTGCGCTTTCCCATGTTAATCCCTCCACAAGTGCATAGTTAGAGTATTTTACCATAGGAACGAAACGAGAGATAAGAAAGGATTGCAATCTCACGCCCTGCAATCAATAGCAGTGTGATATAATTTTATCGTGCTAAACACTAAGAAGAGGAGGAAAGCAAAGATGAGCGGAGTCTACAAAATAATAGAAATAATAGGTTGCAGCAGCACATCCTGGGAAGACGCAGTAAAGACGGCTGTGGAAACTGCATCCAAAAGCCTTCAAGACCTCAGGATTGCTGAAGTGGTAGCGCAAGACGTAACCGTAAAGGACGGAAAGGTGGATCAATATCGGGTCAAAATTAAACTATCTTTCAAATACCACTAACAATCAACAATGACATTGGTACCCAACAATAAGTATCCAAGGGTGGTAGGCACCTTATCGATGTAGAGGGCCTCTCCTTCATATTTGAGTCCCTTCTGGATCCATAGTTTTATCTCCTGTGACTTCACAAGAGAATAGTTTTCTGTGTCTTTTGGCTTGCCACCCTGCACGAGGGCTACATAGTTGGCCCTTCAACCAGAACCTATATTCTGCAAACTAATGTAACCTTCGTTCCCCATCTTGGCCATCGCTTTCCTGGCCTCGTCGGAAAAAACGACCTCCTGCGCCAAGACAGGAGACACGACAACAAGAACGAAAGCGAACATCAATATAACGGCCTTCAACTTCATGATCCATTGCCACCTACCTCTCAACAAATCTCCATCAAAAACGCCTTTCTTTCCTTATCTCCTCATATGCGGCCTGAATATCTTGGAACTTCTTCGTGGCTAGCTCAATAAATTCTTCGTCAAAATCCTGACCTATGAACCTATCGGGATGATATTTGGCCACAAGCTCCTTGTAACGCTTCTTTATTGTCTCTACGTCCGCACTTCTGGAAAGTCCCATAACTTGGTAAGGATCTCTAAAAGAGTGCCTACTGCCTGTGGAGCTATTTCCTCCATTTTCGTGACCTTCATTCCAAGCTCTTCGGTAGGCTCCTCCGGTATTGACCCGTGCCTGCCTCAATATGGCAGCCAGTACCTTGAAGCCAAAAAACAACAATAAAATGGGAAAGGCCAACCTCAAAAGCCTTAAAACAAACAGCATCCCTTACCCTCCAGGCACTACTACTCTTTTTGGAGCTCCCTTATCTCCTTGCGAAGTTTCTCGATCTGCTCCGTGGTATCCTTTATATCCTTTTTGATCTTCTGCAGCCATTCTTTTCTCTTAGTTTGGTCGATCTCACCAGCTTTTTCCCCACTCTCAAGGAGGGAAAGCTTCTTTTCCTGTATTTTTAGCCAATCCATTAACTTCTTCTCTCTATCGATCAGTTCCTTGATTCTTTCTGCATCTTCATCGTCTCTTACAAACGCTCTGCTCATGGCTTCCCCCTCCTCTCCCGGAATTTTATCATCTAAAAACACATTGTGTGGTAGCTTTTACTGCATTTATTCCCATTGAAATTATAGGATATCCAATTATTACAGACCGCAGGAAAGATTGTTCCAAAAGGTTCGGAAGGCCCTTGCAGCTTTTTTTATCCTAGCCTTGCATTCTGGGGTAATTCGGTGGGAAAAATCAAAGGATTCCCCTGTAACGGATATCAACCATCCCTCGGGGGCCTGGCCGACCAACTGTTCAGCCAAGGAGAGCACATTAGCTGGGCCAAAAGTGTGCATGTTCAGCCCCTCAGCTTTCATGTCCTTAGGGATTACCTTCTCGAAAAGGAACCCTTCGGGATAGGACTTCAAAGATGCATCACAAAAAAACAACATCTGGTACCCTTGAGCCTCTAGAAGCACCTCAGGGACCAATTGATGTCCTCTCCACAACCTTACTTCCGCTCCACTGCTTTTGATGATGCGGGCCACAAGCCCTGCAAGCAAGTGGCCCGCTCCATCATCCTGCCTGGAGACGTTTCCGTATCCCAGGACGAAAACCTTCATGTTCTTACCCTCAGGTTAACCCTTGTAAACCTTGCGGAGAACATCTCCATTATCATCCACTATTGAAAGCTCCAAAGGCATCTTGCCCACCGCATGAGTGGAGCAAGAGAGACAAGGATCATAACACCTGATCAAGTGCTCCATCCTGTTCATTACACCCTCTGGAACGTTGTCTCCCTTTATGTGTGCCTTTGCAATGGCCTCTACTCCCTTGTTCATTGCAAAATTGTTGTGTCCTGTGGCTACTATTAGGTTGACATCTGTTATGGCTCCGCTCTCGTCCACCTTGTAGTGATGGATCAACGTTCCTCTGGGAGCCTCTATGACGCCAATACCTTCAGGGTAGAGCTCATTGGACGTTATCCTTAGGTCGCTTCCGGTTATATCCGGATCTTGCAGCAGTTCCTCAATGCGCTCTACGCCGTAAAGCGCCTCGATCAGCCTGGCGTAGTGATAGTAGAGGACATCGTGAACCATGCCTTCTTCTCCAGCCTGCCTATAGAGGCTAAGCTCTTCAGAGGCCTCAGGAGTTGAGATGTCATCGCACACGTTGAGCCTACCTAGAGGACCTACCCTGTAGCTTCCGTTGGGGTACCCCAATGGACGGTAGAAGGGGAACTTAAGGTAGCTCCACGGCTCCACGTGTTCTCCGATGTATTCTGCGTACGCCCAATCGGGAAATTCATCGATTATTCTTCCTCTTGCTCCCTTGAGCCTTATATCTCCATCGTAAAGTTCAAGGAATCCATCGGCAACCAGTCCCATGTAGGAGGTTTTCAAGGGCGCAAAATTGGATACCTCTTCCTTGTGTTCCTCAAGGTAACCCTTGACCAAGCTCAAGGCATCCTTCACGTATCCTTTCATAACAGGGATCTCTTTGAGGTAGAAGTCCCTTTCGCTCTCCTTTAGGCTCCTGTTGACTCCACCTGGAATGCTGTGCCAGGGATGAACCTTCTTACCTCCCAAGGTCTTTATTATCTCCTGGCCAAACTTCCTGAGCATAATGCCTTTAGTGGCTATCTCAGGAAACTTCGCTGCCACGCCTGCCACGTTCCTGATGGCTGGGTCTGCATCGAAACCAAAGAGAAGATCGGGACTTGAAAGATGGAAGAAACTCAGCGCATGGGACTGCACAAACTGCCCCATGTGAAGTAGTTCCCTCAGCTTGTGAGCCGTCGGAGTAATCTGCACACCCAAAATTGCATCGCAAGCCTTCGCTGAAGCCAAGTGATGGCTGACCGGGCATATGCCGCATATCCTAGGAGTAATCTCTGGCATCTCCCTGAAATCTCGCCCCTTAGTAAAGGCTTCGAAGCCTCGGAACTGTGTTACATGAAACCGGGCCGTTGTGACGTTTCCATTCTCATCAAGATGTACCGTAATCTTTCCGTGCCCTTCTATCCTCGTAATGGGATTAACTTCTATTTTACGAACCGTACCCATTTTAACAGCCCCCTTTAGTCATACCGCATCATGTCTGCGGGCACTTTAGGAATCCTACCCTCAAGCAACTCCTGGAAAACCCACAGTATGGTATCCGCATCGGGCGGGCATCCTGGGACATAAACGTCCACCTTTACCACTTGGTCAATAGGAATGGCCTTGGGCAGCAGTTCAGGAATGTCCTCTCCCGGGATCACTCCTTTGGGATTAACGGTGCTGACCGTATCTATGTACGCTTTTTCAAGGACTTCCTTAGTGGGCATGAAGTTACGCATGGTGTTGATGCCTCCAAAGACAGCGCAGTCTCCCCATGCCACCAATATATCACACTGTTCCCGCATCTTTTTTGCCAAGTGGACTTCCTCGTCGTTTCCCAGAGCTCCGGAGATGACACCCACATCTACTTTAGGTATCTCCTTGGAATCCACTACAGGAGAATACATTATATCTACCTTCTCCAACAAACTCACGATTCTCTCGTCGACATCGAGAAAGGACATGTGGCAGCCCGCACAGGCCTCCAACCAAACGGTAGCAAGCTTAGCCTTGGCCATTACAAAGACACCTCCTCCAGCTCAACTATTTGAGCATTCTGGGGAGCTTTCTCACTCCCGAAAAGTTGCTCACAGGGAACAGCCTTAGGGCTGCCCAACTCCACACCAAGGGCAGATGCAAATTCCTGGATGACCGAAGCCAGGCCTCGTACCTCACCCTTGGGAGGAACCACTACATTCAATCTTCTTCTCTCACCCTCGATGGTGCAGAAGTGACCGCTTCTTTCGTACCATGCAGGCGCAGGAAGGAGCACGTCGGCCATATTCACTAGGGGATGGACCAAGTAAGGCGTCTGCACCACCACGAACTTAGTCCTGGATATTGCCGCTAGGGAATCTTCGTCCTCTGGGATCATTCCCGTAGAGAACACGTACATGAAGTCCAGATCTTCCTTGCCCAACCAAGCTTCATCGGCCAAAACGGTATTGACCGTACCCAAGCTGTTGCTGCTGACGACCAGAGGAACCACGCCTATGCCGTCCTCAAAGAAAGCCTTGGATGCTATGGCAAGGTTTACCGCCGCCTGGACCACCAAGGGATTCTTTGAAACGTTGCTTCCAAGAACAAATACTGGCTTTTCAGCCTTCGAGAGCTTGAGGACCAGCTGTTCTACCTCATCTACGTCCATGTCCACCAAGGACGCAGTCTGCTGGACGTATTTCCTGTAATCATTCAATGCCTCAGTCCCTTTGCCAAGGTCCTCTTCGGACATCCTCAAAGCGATTATTGCCTTGGTAAGGGAGTCAAGCAAGGCCGGATCCCCACATTCTGAGAGCAGCCTTATATCTACATCGGTGATACCTTCGAAGGGGTTATCCCAGCTGGAGACGTTGATTAGGGAGGCTTCGTTCTTTAGAACTCCTACCCTCATGTAGCTTGCAACCACCGGTGCCTCCTCGTCGGGATTGGCACATAGATTGACTATACAGTCGCTTTCCAGGATGTTATGAGCTGCAGTGAATGGTCTCACTCCCTGTTTCCTGAAGGGCTCAAACCCTTTCATGAAACCTCTCAATATATCACCGTCAAAAGTGTCCAGTCTCTTCATTCCAAGGGAATCCCTGAAGAGAGCACTGAATACAGAAAGCTCCTCGTCAGTGCATATGCTTGAGACCAAGGCTCCTGCCTTGTCAGCTTCGTGAGCCGCCTTGAAGTTTTCTGCCACCAGAGAGAGAGCTTCCTCCCAAGTTGCCTCTCTGTAGTGGACGCCTTCCCTTATCATGGGAACGTGGATCCGGTCTCTTTCAGTGGACCTGGGCAGCTCCAATCTTCCCTTGTAACAAAGCTGGCCACCGTCGGGTTGGTCAGTTGTAGTGCCCTCTACACGAACTACGCTACCAGTTCTCACGTATGCCTTTATCTTGCAACCTACTCCGCACAAGGGACATACGCTTTCTACTATGTCATCGCAGTCGCTACGCCGCCCCCTGTAAGCAAATTCCCTTATGGTAATGGTTCCGGTGGGGCAGACCTGGGCACAGGCCCCGCAGCTAACACAGGTATCGCTCTCTCCCAGTTTTTTACCCAAATCGGAAATAACCTTGGCGTTCCAACCCCTGTCCTTCAAGTCAAGGGTGTGAGCACCTACTTTTTCTGCACAAACTCTTATACAGCGCAGGCAGAGAATGCAGCGGTTGTGGTCCACCTGGTACTCGGGGTGGGTAGCGTCATTTTCAAAATCCGAGTAGAGGAAGGGGTACCTAACATGATCCATACCGTGCTCTATGGCCAAACGCTGGAGTTCACAGTCTCCGCTCTGGGAACAGTACATGCAGAAGTGGTTTCTGCCCGCAAAGAGGAGTTCCAAAACCTGCCTCCTATAGTTGTGCAGGGTCTCGGTCTTGGTGTGCACCACCATGCCGTCTTGAGCAGGAGTGGTGCAAGCGGTAAGGAGCTTGGGATTCTTCTCAACCTCGACAACACACATTCTGCACGATCCTATGGGAGTCAAGCCCTCAAGGAAACAAAGGGTTGGTATGTCTATGCCATTTTTCCTTGCAACCCCAAGGATGGTATCTCCATGGGTGCCTTTGCAAACCTTTCCATCTATGGTTAAGGTAATCTCTTTCATAATTTCTTCCTCCCCGCTGCCTCAGTCTTTATATACCGCATTGAACGGGCAAACCTCTAAACAAGAACCACACTTTATGCAGCGCTCCTGATCGATCTCGTAGGGCGTCTGGCGATCGCCGGAAATGCAGTTGACAGGACAGTTCTTGGCGCAAAGGCCACACCTTCTGCACTTCTCGCTCTCTATGTTGTAGGTTATGAGAGCCGTGCAAACCTTGGCCGGACACTTCTTGTCCTTTATGTGCGCTTCGTATTCATGACGGAAGTACTTAAGGGTGGTAAGTACTGGGTTGGGCGCCGTCTGCCCTAGGCCGCAGAGGGACATCCTTCTTACCATGTGGGCGAGTTCCTCAAGAGTATTGAGGTCTTCCATGGTGCCTTCCCCATTGGTGATCTTTTCCAATAGAAGGAGCATCTGCTTGGTACCCTCTCTACAAGGAACGCATTTACCGCAGGACTCCCTCTGGGTAAATTCCAGGAAGAACTTGGCAACATCCACCATACAAGTATCTTCGTCCATTACCACAAGACCACCTGATCCCATTATGGCTCCCGCGCCAGTCAGAGATTCGTAATCCACTGGAAGGTCTAGATGGTCCTTGGTCAAGCATCCTCCGGAGGGTCCACCTATCTGGACCGCCTTGAACTCTTTGTCGCCGAGAATTCCTCCGCCGAGTTCGAAGACGATCTCTCTTATGGTTATACCCATGGGAACCTCTATCAGACCAGTGTTCTTGACTTTACCTGTGAGGGCGAACACCTTGGTTCCCTTGGAGCTCTCGGTACCTATGGAGCTGTACCAATCAGCACCGTTCAATATTATCTGGGGTACGTTTGCCCATGTCTCAACGTTGTTTATGTTGGTAGGCTTGCCCCACAATCCTGCCTGGGCAGGGAATGGCGGCCTTGGGCGAGGCATCCCGCGCTTACCTTCAATGGACGCCATAAGGGCCGTCTCCTCTCCGCAAACGAAAGCCCCCGCCCCTTCCTTGATGTGAAGATGGAAGGAAAAGCCAGTGTTCATAATGTTGTCCCCAAGCAGTCCATACTCTTCCGCCTGCTTTATGGCATTCTTTAGCCTCTTTATGGCAAGAGGATATTCAGCTCGGCAGTAGATATATCCTTCATCGGCGCCGATGGCGTATGCACCAAGAAGCATACCCTCTATGACAGCGTGAGGGTCCCCTTCCAACACTGAACGATCCATGAAGGCCCCTGGGTCTCCCTCGTCAGCGTTACAGATTATGTACTTTTTGTCTCCTGCAGCCTTCCTAGCAAACTCCCACTTAAGCCCAGTGGGGAATCCAGCGCCACCTCTCCCTCGCAAACCTGAACGCTTCACCTCTTCCAGAACCTCTTCAGGGGTCATCTGCGTCAAGGCCTTGGCCAAAGCCTGGTAGCCGTCCCTTGCAATGTACTCCTCAATGTGGTCTGGATTTATGTAACCGCAGTTTTTGAGAACTATTCTGTGTTGCTTGCTGTAGAAAGGTATATCTTTGTAATGAGGAACCTTGGTCATATCCGTGGGAACAGTGTAAAGGAGCCTCTCCACTATCCTTCCCTTGTAGAGGTGCTCTTCAACTATCTCCGGAACGTCCTCTGCGGTTACCCTACAGTAGAAAGCACCCTCAGGATAGATAACCACGATGGGTCCCATCTCGCACATCCCGTGACACCCGGTCTCCACCAGCATTATCTCGCTATCAAGTTTGCGCTTTGCCAGTTCCTCCTTGAAAGCGCTGAAGACAGAAGGGGCGCCACTTGCGGTACATCCCGTTCCCTTACAAACCAATACGTGAGCACGATACATGGACATCTCTCTTGCCCCCCTATTCCGTTCTTCCTACGACTTTTTCTTCCACGACGCTGCCGTTGACCACGTGCTCTGCGATTATTTTGGGCACGTCCTTGACCTCTACGTTGCCGTAAGTAATGCGAGGCTCACCTGGCCTTATAACGTCCAACAACGGCTCCTTCTGACACATCCCTATGCACCCTGTGGTCTCCACTACCACGTCCTTGAGGCCTCTTTTGTCCAATTCCTCCAGGACGGCTGTCATGATGTCCCTAGCACCTGCCGCTATTCCGCAGGTTCCCATACCGATTATGATCTTGACCTTCCCACCGCTTCTTGCAGCTGTAAGGTCCCTGGCCTGTTCCTTTATCTTCCTCAAATCTTCCAAGCTGGTAATTTTAGGCAATTCGATCACTTCCTCCCCGTATGGAGTTTTTCTATCTGTTCATTCAAATATTTTTTAAGCCACATAGCCACCTCGGGCAGCACAAAGAAGTTCCTGTCCTCAAGAACCTCCAGGAGCTGGTGGGTACTCAATTCCAGCGTCCTTCCATTCACCACGTACCTGAAAACCAAGTCCCTGTCGGGCCAACCAACCACCAGCGCAACCAAAGTCGATGCAAGGTCCCCTGTAGGAGGGCAGTCTATATGGCTTTTCCTAAACGAGGCCTCTACTTTGGTTCCCTTCCCCTTTGTCGAGTCTATCCGTAGGAAGCCCTCACTCGCTTCCGCTGCCTGCTTAAGGAAGGGAATCCCGAGCCCTACCCTTCTCTCCTGTCTGGTGGTGCAAAAGGGATCAGCCACCATCTTTAACAGCTCTTCGTCCATTCCTGGACCGTTATCTTCAACGATTAGGCTGACTAGGTCCTTCTTATCGTCAACACTCAGCTCGATCTTGACCTCGGTCGCTCCGGCCTTAAGTGAGTTCTCCGCTATATCCAAGACGTATTGGGAAAGGTCCTGCAGCATCGGGCTATTCGTACTTGTTCAATATAGATTGCACCTTATCGGGCGTTAGCCTTCCGTGAGTGTCATCGTCGATCATGATGACAGGAGCTAGCCCACAGGCGCCTATACAGGCCACTGGTTCCAAAGTGAAGCGCAAATCCTCGGTAGTGTCGTTCTCATTGACCCCAAGAATCTGTTTGATTTTCTCCATTATCTTCAAGCTGCCCCTTACGTGACAAGCCGTTCCCCGGCATACCCTTATTACGTGCCTTCCTCTGGGTTTCAAATGGAACTGCGCGTAAAAGGTAGCAACACCGTAAATATCTGCCTTAGGAATCTTTAGCTCCTTTGATACGGTAACCAAAGCTTCTTCCGGCAGATAGCCGAACTCCTGCTGGATCGCCTGGAGTATGGGAATAAGGCCACCATGCTTGCCCTTCCAAGGCGCCACTATCTCCTTGGTCTTTTCCGCTATCTCCGCCGCCTTCACTACCACTATCACCACCACCTACTTTCAATTTTTTTCAATGCACATCGCCACTACTTCGCTATAGTGAGCACAATCACAAATATTGACAAAAAACAACACCTCTAGCTCTTATAACATCGAAAAAGACATGCCGCAATAGAGTCGGGGGGTATTTAATTAGAATATTCACTCCCAGCGATCCCCATTGAGAGGTCTTCCTGCATCTACGTTTTAATTTTAAAACTCTGCTTCAGCTGCAAGTCTCACCTTCAATAGGCTCTTTTCTCCCATTACGGTCAAAATGGTTTCATGTGGTCTCATAAGCTTCACCGTTTAGGTCATTTTTTCGCCTAGCAAGTTCAGCTGTGCTGCTTTTTCAATGCGCTTAAGACTGTTTCACAGGTGATGCCATTGCTAATCACCGGTTGAACTACGCAAATCTAGAAATCTTGATAGATCTTCCTTAGTATTTATGCCCATGAAGGAAATTTCATAGTCTTTTAGTTGGGCAAGTTTTTCTTCCTCCACCACGGAAACCCTTGCATCACCATAAAAACTTTTCAATGAAAGAGCTCCTTTGGCCATGGCCCTTTCCACAGCAGGCAGACATGAAGGCGAATAAAAGGCATGAAGGGGTTCCAAAAAACCTCGGAGCCTTGCACAGACCACATCTGATCCTTCTTTGCAGAATTGCCATAGGAGAGTTACAACTTCCTCTTTAATATAGGGCATGTCACACCCCATTACAAAAGCCCAAGGAGTTCCCTGGGCCCGCAAAGCACATCGGAGCCCCTCCAAGGGGCCCCGACCTTCAAAATCGTCTTCCACAAATTTAACATGCCTGCAAGAATTTGGCTTTTTCAGTATCCTCTCAGCAATGGTGGTTTGTCCCACCCCCACAGATACAATGACCTCCTTAAACAAAGGGGACAACCTGCTGATAATCTTCTCAATCATAAAAGAACCATCTACTGCCAAAAGGAGCTTCCCAACCCCTATTCTCCGGCCTTTCCCTCCGGCCAATATTACCAAAGAGGCGGGCAGTACTCCTTTATGCATCTTTAGTTTTCCTTTAGCTTGTCTTTGAATACTACAAAATACAGGATTGCGACGAAAAAGACTCCTCCAATCACATTGCCAATGGTTACAGGGATCAGATTGTGGAAAAAGCCTTCCCATCCCACGTAGGCTAGTTTCCCCTCAGGAATATTGGCCAAACCTGCCACTTTTTCGCTACCTTTGAGCAACATGCCCAAGAACATGAAGTACATATTTGCGATACTGTGCTCAAAGCCCGAAGCCACGAAGGCCATTATGGGGAAAAATATGGCAAATATCTTGCCCACTACGTCCGTCGCAGCCATGCTCATCCAAACCGCAAGAACCACAAGCCAGTTGCATAGGATCCCCCTTACTAGGGCTTCCTTGAAGGTGAGGCTCATCTTGCCTGCAGCTATTTTCAGAGCATGGGCTCCTACCGGCCCTGCAGCAAGGCCGCTATGAAAAACCAAAAAAGCGACCAAAACGGAGCCCAAAAAGTTGGCCAAATATACCCAAAGCCAGTTTCGAAGCACCTGGCCTGTAGTAACACACCCAGACAAGATTCCCATGGGCATCATGCAGTTACCAGTAAAAAGCTCACCACCTGCTATAACCACCAGCATAAGGCCGACAGAGAACACGGCTCCACCCAAAAATTTGGTAAACCCAACACCTGCAAAGCCAACCAAATCATGGGTTACTACCGTATACAAAAAACCGGCAAACCCAATGTACGCTCCGGCAAAGATCCCAAGTATAAGCATTTGGACCACAGACCACCTGCTTTTAGATACGGCGACGCTGCAAGCCCCTTGAGCAAGCTCTGAAGGCGTCTTGAAGCTCATATGATTTTCCCCCTTTTTTGCTTAATCATCTCTTTGGCGCGCCTTTTTTTCGTCACAAACTGAAAGGATGGTACCGTAACATAAAAATTAAATCAAGCAACAGGATCAAAAGTACGGCCATAGGACTTTTCTGCCACTTGCACCTCTAAACGCCATGACTATTTCCTCAAGGGTGGGCGATTCAAGTAAAACTGGGGTAGCATGTTCCTTTTTCAGATCAGAAAGCCTGTGGGCATCTGAAGATCTGATCACCGGTCGGCCTTTTACTTTTCTCTTCCAATCTAAAGCTTCTGCTTTGGTCAAATATTTGGATACCTCTACTGCATCTACTTCCAGGTCGTCCGGCAAGAAGCCCAAAACGGACATGTATGAAAAGGCCTCTCTGTCGATATGGGCCAAGACGCACACTCCCCCAAGGGTTTTGGCTTTGTGGATTATTTCATCCGCGGTTTTTGTAATCCCCTGAAGAAGAAACTTGGACTCCTGACCTTTTATCCTGTTTCTTTCGTCTATAATCAGCTGCATTCCAAACTTTTCTGGTATATTGTCAACGGGTGGCAAATGATCCCATACCCAAGCTTCAAACTCTGCTGTTTCTTTCCATTCTTCAAAGTAACAGAGCACATGGACGTCCTCGACAGATTGCACCTCAAGGCCAAATATCACCTCAACGCCCGTTCCAGATGCGGCCTTCTTCACCGCTAGGGAGTTCTTTGCGGCATTATGGTCCGTTATAGCTATGATGTTAATTCCTTCCTTTATGCACCTGTCAACTATGTCCGGTGCTCCCATATCAAGCTCCGCACAAGGAGAAAGGACCGTATGTACATGAAGGTCCATATAATAAACTTTCATCGTTCCATGACTTTTATTCGTTTCTTATTCCCATGGCATACAGCTTTCCGCATATAGTGAAGGAGTCCATGTCCGTAGAGGCCAGTGCTATATTCTCGCTTTTGCATTTTTCCAAAAGCTCGGGCGTAGGTTCTTTGCCGGAAGCCAGTATAACAAGAGGAATTTCCTTGAGTACCGCTACTGCGGCGACGTTGAGATGGTTCTGAATAGTAACCCATAAGCAACCGGACGGCGCGCTACCCATAACGAAACTCAAAAGATCACCAACGGCTGCACCTTTTACCTCCTTGTCCTCTTGGAGCTCAACGTGAACCTTAAGACCTAGGTTTTTACATATCTCGCTTATCTTCATTTTTCTCCTCCGGAGTCATGGTATGAACAAGCTTTCTAGACAAAACATTTATCTCTTCAGAAAGTTCCGCGATCCTTTCTCTTACTCGGAAAACACAATCCTCCAACGAACCTTCCCCTTTGACTATATCTTCGGCCATGACCCTGCAGGTGGGTCTTCCACAGGTTCCACAATCCAGATGGGGAAGCTCAGCATAAACAGAGTGGAGCTCTTCCAGCTTCTCCATGGCCTTGGCCAACCCCTTGCCTAAAGGAGTCTGCTCCACTGGCGCTATGATCTCCTGGAGCCTCCATATATCGGCCTCGTAGAGCTCTTCAAGAAGCTCTATTTCTTCCTTTGCTGGTTCTGGAGGGTTCAACATTTTGAGCTTCTGAAAAGCTATGAAACGAGACTCCACGTTAGCAATTCCACCTATACAGCCGAAATTGCACGCCCTGGCCTCAACGAAATCGACACCCTTCAACCTTCCCAATTCAAGCTCTTGAAGCAAGTCTATTACGTTCCGCATTCCTGATACAGTAAGGGAGCGAACTGGCTTTTGGGCAAACTTTTCGATACAAGCCGATTCTCCTCCTAGGGACGCCCAAGTGACCCAACGAGAGGCAAGCCCATCCGGTGGGTTACCCATATGAGCCACGTTTCGGCTTCCAACCAATATCTCCCTTGCCATACGGGTAACGGAAATCACATAATCAGCGGAACTGGTATCCCTACCCACCGGGTCCTCCACCATGGCTATGCGGGCAGGACAAGGAGCCACAAGTGCAGCAGGCACATTGTGCTTCATGTGTCTTGCCCTCCAAAGGTCAATACTAACTTCCAAGGGGTTTTCCACAGGAGAAAGGTGGGGTATAAGCTCTTGAAACTTTATCTGAATCAGCCTAACTACAGCGGGGCAGTAAGTGGATATCACAGGACCCGTCTTCTCCGAATTGTTATCTAGATGCCTTGCCTCCGCCAAAGCCGTAAGGTCGTAAGCCAAGGCACATTCGTTGAATATGGGGTCGAAGCCCATATTTCTCAGCACCTGGGCTAAAACATCGGGATAAGGTCCCCACGGGAACTGAAAACATAGTGCAGGATCAGCCACTACAGCCAGAGATCGTTTATTGGCCAGAAAATCCCAATCTCCTTCTTTCAAGGAGAGAGCCCTATGTCTACAACTCCTAAGACACTCCCCGCATCCTATACATCGCTCCTCCATTATGCGCACCTTGCCATTTATAACCCTCATCGCCTCGGTTGGGCAGGTCTTTATGCAGTTCACACACCCCTTACAGGCTTCTTTGCTTATTCTTATCCCATGGGACATCTTTATTCCTCCTGTTTGCCTTCGAGAAAAATATAGGCCTTAAGCGTCGTTCCCCTTCCTACTTCCGTATCTATCTCCAGTTTGTCAGAGTACTTCTTTATGTTGGGGAGTCCCATACCTGCACCGAATCCCATCTCTCTAACGAAATCCGGAGCCGTCGAATAACCTTCTTGCATGGCCATCTCAAGGTCCTCTATCCCTGGCCCCTGGTCCTCTGCAACTATTATGATAGCATCGTCCTCAAGTCTCAAGCTCATTATTCCTCCACCACCGTGAATTACGGTGTTCATCTCCGCCTCATAGGTGACTATGGAAGCCCTTCTGCATATGTCCGTAGGAATGCCCAGAGATTTCAAGAGTTCCTTGAACTCCGAAGCGGTCTCCCCTGCTGCCAAAAAGTCCAAGGGTTTAACCTCCCTTTGGACTATAAGTGGTTCTCCTGTGCTCATCTCTCGCCCCTCTTTGGACATTTACAAGGTCTTATACCCGCAGAATACAACATTCCACAGGTTTCGAACATGGTCTTGTCCGTCAGTATGATGGGAAGGCCCATCTTGTCCGCTAGCTCTATAGTCTCTTTAGCCGGTTTTTTGCCCCGTACAAAAACCACCCCAGGCATATCCAACATGCTGGCGGTCCTGACTATTTGTATGTTGGTAAGACCGGTAATCAAAAGGGAACCTGGGCTAGCAAGGGCTAACACGTCGCTCATCAGGTCAGACGCAAAGGCACATTCTATATTAGCGGAAAGATCCTCACATCTACCAACTTTCTCCGCTTCCAAAATCTTTAGTACTTCATTCAAAACCATCAAAAGGCCCCCCCACAAATAATTAGTGATTATGTTAACTATATCATGTTTTTATCTTTATGTTGACTCCTGTGAATGGCATAAAAAAGAGGGGGGCTTTCGAAAGCCCCCCTCTTTTTTATGCTGCGTTGTTAGGCATATCATTCTTTCTCGATGGGTATTACCCTGCCTTCCACGGCCTCGCTCTTTGGAAGCCTTATAGTTATGACTCCATTCTTGAAGGAAGCCTTAGCTTTGGACGGATCCACTTCGTAAGGCAAGTTGATGCTGTAGTTCATCGCTTGAGACCTTCGCTTGATGTAGTAAGTCCTTCCTTCTTCCTTCTCCTCTTTCCGCTCAACCTTGGACTGGACCACAACCCTGTCGGCAAAGGTCTTTATCTCCACATCTGAAGGCTCAAAGCCCGGTGCGTCGACTTTGAGTACTAGCTCGCTACCTTCCTCGTACATCTCAACAGGAGCATATCTGCTCGTCATAGGCCTCAGCGCCTCAGAGAAACCACGGAAGAATTCATCCATTTCATCAAAAATGCTTCTCGTTCCATTCCAGGGCATCATGTACCTTCCAGTCATCTTATCCACCCCCTCTAAGATTTATGAAGTTTTTTCATTATTTCCTCTTGTTTGCGCTTCAAAGTTTATAGGTATGGTCAACAATAGTCAAACAATAAAGGTCAGTAAAAGTCAGTAATACATGGACTTAACGCAATTTATTTTGAATTTTAGACCATTTCCTTTACATATTTTTTCTTATCTGCTCTTTTCATATGCACCCTAAATGCCAAATAAGACTGCCACAATCCAAGTTGTAGTATTATAAACAAGCAAAATCCCACAACCCAGGAGGAGTAAAACCATGGAGTGCAAAGAAAAGGCCTTTGCTGGTTCCATCGATTCTTTGGAAAGCGTACCTGCGGACGGCGTTTGTGGCGTGGACAAGAAGATCGTCTTTGGCCCCAAGAGATTTTGGAACGATTACGTAATGAGGTACTTCACCTTGGATGAGGCCATGCAGACACCGCTGCACGCCCACGAGTGGCCCCACTACGTGGTGATCCTGTCAGGAAAGGTGGAATTCGTGCTGAAAGATCAGTCATACATCCTGGAGGGATTATCCTGGGCATATGTACCTCCGGGAGAAACCCACTGTTTCAAAAACATAGGAGACGACACGCTGAGCTTTCTCTGCACGGTCCCATTGGAGGGTGACCCTGAAGCCTAAAACGAACAAAAACTCATGAGCCCGCCCCTTTGCTTATGTAAGAAGCTTATTACCTTAGTGATTGTAATGGCTCTGCTAATAGCAGAGCCATCGTGTCCTGCTTTGGCTCTTAACCCCATATCCCACGGACCCAATCTGGCAAAAACTGTAGCGCTGACGTTCGATGACGGACCTCACCCCTGGCACACCCCCCAACTACTTGACATGTTGGAAACCTTTCAAGTAAGGGCCACTTTCTTCGTCGTTGGGATAAAATGTGCGGAAAATCCCCTTCTCCTCAAAGAGATTGCAGAAAGAGGCCACACCATCGCCAACCACTCATGGAGCCACCCAAACCTTGTGGAACTCGAGGACGAAAAGATCGAAGAACAGATACGGCTCTGCAATCAAGCCATAGAAGGAATAACCGGTAGAAGTTGCCATTTTTTCCGCCCCCCTGGTGGCAATTGGGACAGCCGCACTCTCAAAATAGCAGAAAAGATGGGATTAAGGACCGTTCTTTGGACCATAAACAGCTATGACACCGGAGACAAAAGCCTAACCGCTGTGGAGGAGGCCCAAATGGTGACACGAAAAACGACACCTGGTGCGATAATCCTCCTGCACGACGGTGGGAACTTCACTTTAGAGGCCTTACCCCACATAATAACCACACTAACAAGGAAGGGGTACTCTTTCGTTACCTTGGAAGAAATGTTTCAGGATCCACCAAAGCCCATAAACCTTAACTTTTAAATCCATTGATGTATAATGCAAGTGATGCAAAGGAGGGGGGAATATCATGCCCCTAGTAGGCTTGGCACTTGGCGGAGGAGGAGCAAGAGGATTAGTCCACCTCGGAGTCATAAAGGTATTGGAGGAAGAAGGCATTCCAATCGATCTGATCTGCGGCACCTCTATGGGAGCCATAATAGGCGCCATCTACGCGCAGCGAGGTAACATATCTGAGACAATACAGGTGGTAAAAGACTACCTTGCCTCTGAAAGGCACAAGGACCTTGAGCTACCCTTAATAAGCGAAGAAGAGCAGGAAGACTCCACTCCTCTAAGCAGGCTGGCAAGGACGCTAGCAAAGCGAGTATATGCCATATCTTTGGGTGCCAAGAGGTCTTTCTTCAAATCCCACGTCCTGGAGGAAGCCATCAACTTCTTGATCAAAGAGGGTAGGATAGAAGATACCCAGATTCCTTTCGCCGCGGTAGCAACGGACTTAAATTCCGGCAAAACCTTGATATTCTCCAAAGGAGATATCCGGCAAGGGGTAAAACGGAGCTCTCTGGTGCCAGGATTTTTGCCTCCGGAAAAAGAAAAAGACCTGTTAATAACCGACGGTGGGGTCACTCAACTAATACCTGTCGAAAGCACCCAAAAACTAGGTGCCGAAATGGTAATAGCGGTCTCAGCCAACCCATCAAAACTTCCCCCCCTGAAGGACCCAGCCATGATGGACATCATAGAACGATGCCAGCTGATAATGGGCCTTGAGGTTTCCAGGCTCCAAGCAGAGAAGGCTGACGTGCTGATAAATCCTCCCCTTCCCTACGTCCCGTGGTCAAATTTCACGGAGTGTGACAGATTCATAAAAGCAGGAATAGACTCGGCAAAAGAGCAACTGCCACAGATAAAGAAGGTCCTGAAACTTAAAAGAAGTTGGTTTTTCCGCCTGGTCTCCCGTTTCAACTAAAGATCGCCCTCAATCAGCTTTTGCGCCAACTCCAGGATATCAACAGGCCAGTACTCTAGCGGCCTCGGCTTAATAACTCCCTTTCGTCCAACTTCAAGGCGCATATCAAGAATGGATTTTACCCAATCCCTAGGCACCCCTTGAATTCCGTAGACCGCTCCCAAAAGGGCACCGCAAACGGCCGCGTTGGTGTCTGCGTCCCCTCCCTTTTTTGCGGTATTTACCACTCCCTCTTCCAAACTTTCAGCGTGAACTAGCTGCCAAAGGGCGTTGTGCAGAGCTATCAAAACCCAACCCTGATGGGTGTAATAATCCTTGGGAGGCTCTTGGGCCCCTTTACTTACGACCTCCAACAACAAAGGCTCTTTTAGCCTCTCTTTAGCCCATCGAGAGATCTGTTCATATAATGCGCTGGCACTTGGGCCGGTTCTTACGGCAAAAGCCAAGGCCATGGCAAAAAGTTCATTGGCCTCCAGGCACACGGGATTCGGATGGGTTATTGAAGCATCCTCTCTGGCCCACGATGCCACAAGATCCAACTGGAACTTTGCTCCGAATATCCCCAAAGGTGCAACGCGCATGAGGGCCCCATTGGCCTGACTTTCAGGGATGAAGTGTCCCCTCAGGGCTGAGGCTATGGTCATGCCGCAATCAATGGGGTCTGAATTCAACCATCTTATGTAAGCAGCCTTGACATATTCCCTGTCGTAGTAACCTTTCTGAACTAGAGTCCTGGCAAGAGCCAAAGCCATCTCCGTGTCATCAGTAGGCTGACCTGCAAGGTCCTTCAGCTTACCAAGAAACAGAGCCTCTGCCTCCTCCTCTTGTTTGAACTCGGCAATGCTTCCAATCACATCCCCCGCCACAAGCCCCACGAGGCAACCTTGGGCACGGCTTAAAGCCTCTCCATTGCAATTATCCATTTTTCACACCTGCCTTTCAAAGTATGATCACCCTAACAAGATAATATCACCAAGAACCTTCAGAACAAGAAAGCTCTTGAAGTATTTAAGTATTGTGGTACCATATATATAAATACCCTAAGGGAGGAATGTTCCATGTTTTGTTATCAATGTGAGCAGACTGCAAAAGGAGCAGGATGCACCGTAGCAGGAGTTTGCGGCAAAAGTCCCGCGGTTTCAGACATGCAGGACCTTTTAGTCCACATCACCAAGGGAATTTCCATGTATGCCCACCGAGCAAGAGAGTTTGGAGTAAAAGACAAAGAAATAGACACCTTCGTGGTTGAGGCACTCTTCTCTACAATAACTAACGTAAATTTCGACGAAGACAGGATGGAGGGGTTGATCAAAAAGGCCGTAGAGCTGAGAGAAAAAGCCAAAAGGCTCTATGAAGAATCCTGCAAAAAGGCCGGCACCTCCCCCGAAGAGTTATCCGGACCAGCAACCTTCGATCCAGGAACTACGAAAACAGAGATGATCTCCAAGGGAGAGGAAGTAACTCCAGCAAAGGGAGCAGAAAAGCGCGGAGAAGTAATACAGGGAATGCATGACCTTGTTCTTTTCGGCCTGAAAGGAAGCGCAGCCTACGCTGACCATGCTCGAATCTTGGGACAAGAAGATGACGAGGTGTACGGATTTTTCCACGACTTCTTGAATTTCCTTTCCAAGGATTCCTTCGAGCTGGACGAGTTAGTCTCCAGGACGTTGGAGGCAGGGAAATGGAACATAAGGGTAATGGAGCTTTTGGACAAGGCAAACACTGGAGGATACGGCGATCCTGTACCCACCAAGGTCCGTATAACCCCCGTAAAGGGCAAGGCCATACTGGTATCTGGCCACGACCTTAAGGACCTGGAGCTGCTCCTCAAACAAACGGAAGGAAAAGGAATAAACATATACACCCACGGTGAGATGTTACCGTGCCATGGTTACCCCGAACTCAAAAAGTACCCCCACCTAGTAGGTAACTACGGAGGAGCTTGGCAGGATCAGCAGAAGGAATTCGACGAGTTCCCCGGAGCCATACTCATGACGACCAACTGCATTCAGAAACCAAAAGAATCTTACAAACACCGAATCTTCACAACGGGCCTGGTGGCTTGGCCTGGTGTGCGCCACATAGGTCCGGACAAGGACTTTACTCCCGTGATAGAAGCGGCCTTGGCCGAAGAAGGCTTCAAAGAAGATGCCCCAGAAAAAACTATCATGGTTGGTTTTGCCCGTAACGCCGTTCTTTCCGTTGCTCCTCAGGTCATAGAGAAAGTAAAAGAGGGGAAGATCAGGCATTTCTTCCTGATAGGAGGCTGCGATGGAGCAAAGAGTGGGCGCAACTACTACACTGATCTGGCTCTTAAGGTACCCAAAGACTGCGTTATCCTCACCTTGGCCTGCGGCAAGTATCGCTTCAACAAATTAGATTTTGGAGACATAGACGGAATACCTCGCTTGCTCGACGTTGGGCAGTGCAATGACGCTTTCTCTGCCGTCAAAATAGCTCAAGCCCTAGCAGAGGCATTCGAAACGGACATAAACAGCCTGCCTCTTTCCCTGATCCTCTCCTGGTACGAACAAAAGGCTGTGTGCATCCTTCTTTCTCTGCTTTACTTGGGCATCAGGAACATGCGCCTTGGGCCATCCCTTCCTGCGTTCGTGAAACCACCAGTGCTGGAATTTTTGCAGAAGGAATTCAATCTAATGCCTATAACCACCCCAGAGGAAGACCTCAAGTCCATACTGGGGTAAAATATCAATGCGGGGCCGGAAAGCCGCCAAAGGTTTTCCGGCCCGAAATACGAACAGAAAAGGTAGGATTAGACTATGAAGAAAATAATACAAATATCCGAAGCAGTATCTTTAGCTCTCCACGGAATGGGAATCCTTGCATCGTCGGAGACAGGCAGAGTAACGGTGAAGGAAATAGCTGAAATAACCCAAACTTCTGAGGCTCATCTTTCCAAGGTCTTCCAAAGACTAGCAAAAGGAGGGCTCGTCCTCTCCATTAGGGGACCCAAAGGAGGGTTTGAACTAGCGAAACCCCCTGAAGAAATAACCCTGCTGGACATATACAAGGCCATAGAAGGCGAGCTTACGACAGAAACCTGCTTCCTTCAAAGTGGAACACCCTGTCCCTTTGGAAGGTGTATTTTCGGAAACCTCGTTGAAGACCTGACGAGACAATTCCTGGAACACCTAGAGAAGACGACCCTTCGTGACATTAAAAGCAACTTAAGCTATAAACAATAAATAAGAGCAGGTAATCATCAGTACTTTCCCCTAAATACATAGACCACATGCGTGGCCCATCAAGAAAAACGAAGGATGTGCCGCTCTAAAGACCACTACAGCAATCGGTGTATTGGTTGTTGCACCATGCAAAGGAAATGGTTAAGACAGCAAGCATATCCGGCTCTAAAATTAAATATAAACGAAACACATTAACGGTTACAAAAAAACAATCCTCTTTCTCTTGACAGCATCACACCAAGGTCCAGTCTTCCAAGAGCTTGTAGGTTACAAACCTTCAATAATCTTTACGTTTCTTAACAACTCCTAAACCCTTCTTTTACTTGTTTTGCTCTAGACTTCTTTTCAGCAACAACATTCCTCAAAAGGAGTGAACACACTTGAAGAGAAACCTAGCTTTCATGGCCCTCTTGATCGTTCTAGTGATGATACCTTCCGCAGCGAAGGCAAAGGAAGCCTTGACCTTGGAAAGGTGCATCGCCATAGCTTTAGCTAATCATCCCGAGTTGGCTGAGTACAACGCCCAAGTAAAAGCCAAAGAAGGCGCGGCGGAACAGAATGCAGCTCAATTGCGGCCTACGCTTTCCATCGCCTCAAACATCGCCGAAGAAAAGAACAATGATTACTCCTCGGTGAACATATCTGTAAATCAACTTCTTTGGGACGGCAATCAGTCCCAAAAGGCCATAGAAGCTTCAATGGCTCAAAAGTATGCTGTCTCTTGCCAACTCGAAAGGAAAAGGCAGGAGATCGTTTACTTGGTCAAACAGGCCTTTTTTGAAACCTTAAAGGCTAAAAAAGCTCTCGATGTGGCAAATATTAGCATGGCATATTACGAAAAAAATCTAAAACAGGCTAAATCCTATCATGAAGCGGGATTAGCAGCCAAATCCGATGTCACATCTGCCCAGGTAGACCTAAGCCAAGCGAAGATGGAGCTAATAGAAGCTCAAAGTAACTTTAAAAAGGCGATGGCAAACCTACAAAACGTCCTTGGAATCCAATCACCTCTCAGCGAAATGGAAATAAAAGATTCAGTCCAAGGGAAAGAACTCTCTTCTCTATTGATCTCCAATGAGACCAAAACAATCACACAAGTCATAGAAAACAGACCGGACATAGTTGCCCAAAAGCACTACATTGAGGCAGCAAAACACAATCTAGATCTTCAGGCTCGATCCAACAACATTTCCCTCTCTGCTTATGCCGATTATGGCTTGGACCTTTCTGGAGAAGACCAAGAAGACTACAGTCTAGGAGTAGAACTTTCTGCGACCCTCTGGGACGGAGGGACTCTATCAGGAAAAATCAAAGAGGCAAGGGGGGAACTAGAGTCCGCAATAGCTTCCTACAGAAGTCAGGTAAATTCAGCCTTACTGGAGATAAAAACTTCCTTGTTGGAGCTCGAGGAAGAAAGGCACAACGTGGAGCTTACCAGCCTATTGGTAGAACAGGCCAAGGAAAACCTGGATTTGGCCTTGGGAAGGTACAAAGCCGAAGTTGGAAGTTCGTTGGAAGTAAGCAAGGCCTTGAAAGATTACCATGAGGCCCTAAAGGAACACAATGAGGCCATATATAACCTTCGCATAGCTGAAGCGCAGTTGGAATACGCAGCAGGGTTGTGGAAAGGAGCAAATTCAAAATGAAAAAAAAGCTATTTTTTTGTGGAACTTTTATAGTGATTGCAACGATCACGTTGGTTTTTGGGAGTTTTATCAAGGCATCTGACAAAAAAGAAACCTCCTACATTACAGCCACTGTAACCCGAGGCGACATAATCCAAAGGGTATCCGCAACCGGCACACTGCAAGCTATTAATACGGTCGAGGTCGGAAGTCAAATATCGGGCACCATAGAGAAAATCTTTGTAGACTACAACTCCACCGTCAAGGCAGGACAAGTTCTTGCGCAAATAGATCCTTCAACCTTGGAGGCCGCAGTTTTGGAAGCTCAGGCTACACTTGATTCAGCTGTGGCTGCGCTGACTGAGGCCGAAGCGAAGGATGCTTTGGCCAGAAAAAATTACGAGCGAAAAAAGAAACTCCTGGAGCAAGATTTTATCGCACAGAGTGACGTCGACGAGACATATGCAGAATGGCAAAGTGCAAAGGCTGCAGTAGCATCAGCCAAAGCGAGCATAAAAGGGGCAAAAGCCGCCCTTGAAAAAGCAAAGAGGAACTTAACCTATGCAACTATAAAATCCCCGGTCAGCGGAGTGGTAATAGATAAGGCAGTAAGTGAAGGCCAAACCGTGGCTGCAAGTCTTGAAGCCCCTACCCTTTTCACTATAGCAGAAGACTTGACTAACATGCAGGTTGAGGTAACCGTGGATGAGGCGGACATAGGTCAAGTAAAGGAAGGACAGATTGCGAAGTTCTTCGTGGACTCCTTCCCTGAGGAGACATACTTCGGGAAAGTCCGTCAGATTCGTCTATCTCCAACAGAAGAAGAAAACGTGGTGACCTATACCGTGATAGTAGATGTACAAAACCCACAACTCAAACTGCTGCCAGGAATGACAGCTAATGTGACCATAGAAATAGCATCCGCAAAGAACGTACTTAAGGTCCCTTCTGCCGCCTTAACTTTTTCCCCTCAAGACTCACAAAACAACACAACTTTGAGCACCTACACAATCGAACCTAGTCACGTGATATGGGTGCTTGATGAAGGAAAGCCTAAACCCATCAAAGTAAATGTGGGCTTAAGCGACGGCAATTTCACGGAGATAACGGGAGACGTGGAAGAAGGACAAATAGTCATACTGAGCTCTTCTGCAACTTCAACAACGTCTAACAAAAGAACACCTATGAGGTTTTTCCCATGAAAAAAAACATCATAGCGCTTCACAAAATAACTAAGATTTATCGTATGGGTGAATTTAAAGTACACGCATTAAAAGGAATAGACCTAAAGGTCGCAGAGGGTGAATTCATCGCCGTGATGGGTCCCTCAGGATCTGGAAAATCTACCTTGATGAGTATCTTGGGATGTTTGGACGTGCCGACTTCCGGAGAATACGTGCTCGATGGGAAGGAAGTCAGTAAATTGAGCAAGGATCAGCTGGCGTGCGTTCGAAACGCCAAAATAGGCTTTGTGTTCCAGAACTTTAACTTGCTTCCGCAGATGTCTGCCATAGAAAACGTGGAGCTTCCCATGATGTATAAAGGAATCAAAAAACCATTACGTACTAAAATCGCAAGAGATTGCCTCGCCATGGTGGGGTTACACGGCAGAGAGCACCACAAGCCCACTCAATTGTCGGGAGGGCAAAGGCAGCGTGTAGCAATAGCAAGGGCCTTGGCCAATAATCCGTCGATCATACTGGCAGACGAACCTACGGGCAATCTGGACAGCGCAGTCAGTCACGAAATAATGGAGCTTTTTTCCAGGCTCAACGACGAGGCCAAAGTAACCATAATATTAGTAACCCACGAGCATGACATCGCTTCCTTCGCCAAAAGAACCATAACGTTAAGAGATGGAATCATTCTATCGGGGGAGACTGAAAATGATACATCCATTTGAAATAATGAGAGCTTCCATACGATCCATAGGAGCAAATAAATTAAGAACATCCCTGACCGGACTTGGAATCATGATAGGAGTTGCCGCCGTAATAATAATGGTTTCCCTGGGCTATGGAGCCAGTAAGAGGGTAAGTGACACCTTTTCCAACATGGGCACCAACCTATTGGTCGTATTCCCGGGTTCTGCGCGAAGCGGCGGAGTCCGCCTAGGTTCCTCGACCAAACCAACCTTAACTTTGAGCGATTGGAAGGCCATCTTGGAGAATTGCACATCGATAGAGGACGCTGCACCCGAGGTCAGGGGCTCCGCCCAGGTAGTTTTTGGAAACTCCAACTGGAACACGACAATCAGTGGGACAACGAACTCCATTTTGAATATAAGAAATTGGCACCTTTCTGAAGGTAGAACTTTCACCGATTCGGAGTTGAGAAGTAGCGCAAAGGTCTGCATAATAGGCGAAACGGTAGCAAAGGAGCTATTCGGAACATTGAACCCCATAGGCAGAACCATCAGGATAAATAAGATCCCCGTGCTCGTAATCGGTCTGCTGGAACCTAAGGGAAGCACCGGAATGGGCCAAGACCAGGACGACATCATATTTGTACCCATAACCACAGCTCAAAAAAGGCTCTTTCCATCCCCCTTTCCGCAAAACGTGGACGCCATACTTGTAAAAGCTAAAGGAGCAGAATTTATTGACTCAGCAGAGCATGAGGTAGAACAACTACTAATAAAAAGACATAAGATCAAAGACCCTTCCCAAAAGGATTTCAATATTCGCAACCTGCAGGAATTCATGGATGCCGCCGAGGAATCTACAAAGACCATGTCTTTATTGCTGGCTTCAGTGGCTTCGGTATCTCTGATGGTTGGAGGTATAGGCATAATGAACATAATGCTCGTTACCGTTACCGAAAGAACTAGAGAGATCGGAATAAGAATGGCCATAGGGGCCCGAACCTCGGACATCTTGGCTCAATTTCTACTGGAGGCCATCTTCGTCTCCTTGATCGGAGGAACCTTGGGGATTATTACGGGCTGCCTAGGGTCCATAGTGGTGTCCCACTTCACATCCTGGCCTGCCGTTTTATCGATAAAATCCATCTTCCTGGCATTAAGCTTCTCTGTTTCTGTAGGGGTTTTGTTCGGCTTTTTCCCCGCTTGGAAGGCCTCGTCCCTAAACCCTATAGATGCTCTAAGACACGAATGAACACCCTATTTAAGTCCCACGTTGACGCCATCCCCTTCCGGTGGTATTATCTTTTCGCAATCTAGTAACACGCGCGTGTACAACGTGGAGGGGATCGAAGATGAAAAGGTTTTCTTTTTCCATATTTGTGATTATGGTAACGACGTTTATTCTAAGCATGTGCGGGGTAGCTTTGGCCCACTTCCAGGTCATCAAACCCCAGGATAACATAGTGGAGCAAAAAGAGGACGCCACTATAGAGATCAAGCTGCTTTTCACCCATCCTTTTGAGCAAAAGCCCATGAACATGAAGAAGCCCAAAGAGTTCGGGGTCGTTGTGCGAGGTCAAAAAACGGACCTTTTGAATACGCTCAAAAGTTACGAAGCTGCTCCGAAAGCTACCGCCTGGAAGACTCTCTACTCTATAAAGCGCCCAGGAGATCACATATTCTATGTTTCACCCGCACCCTATTGGGAAGAAGCAGAGGAAAAATACATAATCCACTACACTAAAACCGTGGTAAACGCCTTTGGCATGGAAGATGCATGGGACAAGCCGGTAGGCTTGAGGGCCGAGGTCATCCCCCTTACGAGGCCCTACGGTCTTTGGGCAGGCAACGTCTTCCAAGGCAAGGTAATAGTGGACGGCAAACCTGCAGCGGGAGCCGATGTGGAGGTTGAGTACTATAACACGGATTCCAAGGTAAAAGCACCGAAGGAACCCTACATCACTCAGGTTATAAAGACCGACGAAAGGGGCGTTTTCACTTACGCCATACCTTGGGCAGGTTGGTGGGGATTTGCTGCCCTAACAGATGCCCCTGAAACCATGAAGTCTCCTTCGGGCCAAGATGCGCCAATAGAGATAGGAGCCCTAATCTGGGTATATGCAGAGAAAGCGGAGATGTAATTGTAATGCACATCGCTGAAGGTGTACTATCCTGGCCTGTTTTAGTTTCTGGTGCCGCTATCGCCACCGCGGGAACGGCGTATGGAATAAAAAAGCTCTCCTTTGAGACGATCCCACGCTGTGGGATCGTCTCCGCCGCCTTATTCGTCGCTTCCTTGATACACGTCAATCTCGGAGCTTCAAGCGTTCACCTCATCCTCGGAGGCTTGGGGGGAATTCTGCTGGGCTGGTCCCTCTTTCCCGCCTTCCTGGTGGCCCTGTTCTTGCAGGCGGTGCTGTTTCAATTTGGAGGCCTTGTAGTTCTAGGGGTAAACGTCACTAACATGGCTCTTTCCGGCGTATTGGCTGGCTTTGTAGGACGAGCTCTTTTAAAACGTCTGAAAAGGCCCTTTTTATGCGGCGCAATCTCTGGTGCCCTTGGTGTCTTCGGAGCTGCAGTATTCGTAGCGGCCTCACTGGCTTTTAGCGGAGAAGCTTTCAGGGCCTCAGCGGTGCTTCTGATTGGTGCCCATTTACCAGTGGCGATAATCGAAGGCATAATAACCGGTTTCATAGTTTCTTTCCTATCCAAGACGGACAAGAATTTCCTGGAGGTATGACATGAAAGGCAAAAGACTAACGTTAACCCTTTTGTTTTGTGGCATCCTTTGTCTGGTATTTTTAGCGGGAGCACCTACTGCCCTTGCTCACCGTCTGAACGTCTTCGCTTTACTTGAAGGAGATTGTATCAACGGAGAGGCTTATTTCAACGATGGAAGCCCCGCTAAAGATTCGAAAGTTCTGATAAAAAACTCCACAGGGCATGTTTTGGCAGAAGGCAAAACCAATGAAAATGGGCAGTTCAGTTTAAAGCTGTCCTCACCTCCTACAGAGGCCGTAACGGTGATAGTTGAAGGAGGAGTTGGACACAGGGGGGAAACCACAGTAGAATCTCCGAAGAATGGCAAAAAGCTCACTACTACCACCAAGGTGGGCTCAGAAGCCCCCGAAAAAACTACAGTACAGGACGTTCCTTCTGCAGCAATAGAAGAAATAATCAAGAATGCTGTCAAAGAAGAGATGGAACCTATAAAAAACGAGCTTATCAAAATGAACATGGAGCTTTCGAAACCTAAAGTTACAGAGATCTTAGGAGGTATAGGATACATAGTGGGCTTGTTCGGTGTAGCTTTCTGGGTTAAGGGGAGAAGCAAAAATGGCTAAACAAATTGATATAGCTCAGGACCCTTCATTATTGAACGGTTCTTCCTACCTTCACCTCATGGACCCTAGGCTAAAGGTGTTGGCGTCATTCATATTGGCGCTGAGTGTGGCCTTAACGAGAGACTGGGGTTCTCTTGTGCTGCTATTGGGACTTTCCACACTTTTGGTGTTTTGGAGCCGAATACCTCTGACCAAGGTTATAAGAAGACTTGCCGCCTTTGACAGCGTATTGATTATTCTATGGCTGACCCTGCCCTTTTCTGCCGGGGGAGAAAAGGTCTACTTAGGGGGAGTGGCCATATACGCCGAAGGGATAAAGTTAGCCCTGGCCATAACCTTGAGGAGCAACGCAGCCTTTTTGGGCTTTTTGGCCCTTTTGGGAACAACACCAATCCATGAGAACCTGAAGGCACTACGGGCCTTGGGAATACCTCACAAACTGGTTTTGCTCTTACATTTCACCTACAGGTATGGACACGTCCTGATGCAAGAAGCCATCAAGGTTCAGCAAGCCATGGCCCTAAGGGGATTTCAACCTGGATTCAACCTTTTTACTATGAAAACCTATGGCAACTTCGTGGGGGTCATCTTTCTTAAGGCCTTCAAAAGAGCAGAAAGGGTTACTCAAGCAATGGTGTTAAGAGGGTTTGAAGGTACCTTTCCAGAGCTGGCTGCTCCCAAGAGGATGTCCTTTAAGGAAGTGGCAAGCTGTGCAGTTTTGTGCCTTTTGTTTTGGGGGTGCACACTAGTATGAAGGAACTTCTAGAGCTGCAGAACGTGGTCTTCTCCTACCCCGGGGAGAAAAAGGTCTTGCAAGGTATAAACCTTTCCGTGAAACCTGGAGAAAAGATAGCTATAATCGGCAAGAACGGCTCCGGCAAAACCACTTTGTTCAACGTGATAATGGGGCTTCTTAAACCCACGGAAGGCAAGATACTATTTATGGGCAAAGACATAGAAGACAAGCAAAGTCTTACCTTCCTCAGGCGAAAGGCAGGTTTTCTCTTTCAGGATCCGGAGAACCAGCTTTTCTGCCCCACGCTGCTGGAAGACGTAGCCTTTGGTCCTTTAAACATGGGGCTTCCCCCCACAAAGGCTAAAGAAGTAGCCCTTGAGACCTTGGAACTGGTTGGATTGACCTCGCTGGCAAGCGCTCCCCCCTACTCACTTTCAGAAGGGCAAAAAAAGATGGGGGCATTGGCCGCCATACTGGCCATGGACCCCGACTTACTGCTGCTGGACGAACCCACAAGTGGATTAGATGAAACATCCCAATCCAAGTTGGAGAAAATCCTCTCTGAATCGGAGAAAGCCATGCTTATCGCCTCACACGATATGTCCTTCCTGGCCGAGCACGCATCCAAAAGTTTCGCCCTGTCGAATGGCACATTGACCCCTTATGATTTAGGGGCCCGTACCGATGCTTAAGATCCTAACTTTCCCGTCGCTACCCTTAACTAAATAAATAAAATAGGTGGCCGTCCCGGAAAAATCCAAAGACTGTCGCTTGTCCTTGTAATCAGCCTTCAAGGTGACTTGAAAACATCTTATTCCCAGCATAGCCAACTCCCTGTCAGGTACGGGGACCTCTTTCTGATCGACCAGGTTAATACTTTTTATATTCTTTATTTCGTTCAACCACTGGTAGTAATCCTGCCTTGTTCCGAAAGAAACAGAAGAACCATCGGCAAAGCTCAATGTCAATTTTTCAGGGAATATAAGCTCAAAAGCTTCCCTGTATTTGCCCTCTCCGATCAAATCGTAGTAGCTTTGAATGGCCTGCATAAAGTCATCGTCCGTCTTAGTGACTTTTTCACTATTTTTCCCCTCTCCCTTTATGGTGAAATAATCACTCACAACGCTTGTTTTGGGGTCATCAGCATCGAAAACCATAACTCTTACATTATGGCTTTCTTTCAAACCATAGGAGGTCACAAATCCAATAGGTATAGTCCATTCCCAAAGCCCTTTTCTGGCATCTAGAGCGTACTCCCCGTCGCTGAATTCCAAGAGCCCCCTGTCCTTTCCTCCTACAGCGACCGCTATAGACACCCTTTCAACTCCTTTAGCTGCCCATTCTATTGGACAAATCTCTCCTTCTTCGTACACAGCACCTGATGCTGGACGTATTATTTCTATGCTCTTTTGCTCTGCAGCGCTGCCTGTGCCACAATCGAAAAGAAAAATTAGACATGTCAAACCTAAGAAAATAAATAGAAGCCCCACCCACCGCACTACTTCTTCGCGCTGCGTCCCTTCCGCCCCTAAGTTTTTTAGGTTATTATGCACGGGTCCGCACCTCCTATTCATCTCGACTAATAGCTACCAGTTTAATTATATCAACTTCGCCATGGCTGTTTTTTGGCAAAAGCATTTGCAAAGTTCTTGAGTTTTTGCTATAGTTTCCTTCAAATAAGGAGATGAGCCTAGATGAGAAAGATTCTAAGAAACACTAGCTACTCTGAAAGAAACTATTGGTGGTGGCGCTAAGGCGCCGCAGCCGTCAGCTTGTAGAAGCGGGGCTGCGGGATGTTACTTGTCCCCAGCCCCTTAACTTTGGAACTTTAGGGGCTTCCCACGGGGAGCCCCTAATTTTTTATCAGAAAAAAGAGGAGGTAGATTAGGATGGAAAAGCTGAGTGCAGTACATACTAACGCAGCAGGGAAAGGGTTCTACGGAGAATTCGGGGGCAGTTACGTTCCCGAAGAACTTAAGCCTCGCCTTGAAGAGCTAGAAAGGGCATACGAGGACATCCTGTCCGATCAATCGTTTTTCGAGGAATTTCATAGACTTCTCAAGGAGTACGTAGGAAGGCCGTCGGCCATCACGGAGTGCCAGAACATATCGAAGAAGTTCGGAGGGGGCAGACTGTTTCTCAAGCGGGAAGACCTTAATCACACAGGGGCCCACAAGATAAACAACGCGTTGGGACAAGCCCTTTTGGCAAAACGCATGGGGAAAAACAGGGTAATTGCCGAAACCGGCGCCGGGATGCATGGAACTGCCACGGCCACTGTTTGCGCTCTTTTAGGACTGCAGTGCACCATTTACATGGGAGCAGTAGACGTCAAAAGGCAGGCCCCAAACGTGGCACGCATGAAGGTTTTAGGGGCTGAGGTTGTGCCCGTTACTTTCGGCCAGCAAACACTCAAAGAAGCCGTTGACGCTGCCCTTACAGAATACGTCAAAGATCCAGATGTGTTCTATCTTTTAGGTTCCGCAGTAGGCCCCCACCCCTACCCTGCAATAGTTAGGAAGTTCCAAAGTGTCATTGGAGAGGAGGCAAGAAGACAGTTTATGGAGAGGGAAGGCAAGATGCCAGACTACGTAGTGGCATGCGTAGGAGGGGGGAGCAATGCTATAGGTCTGTTTTCAGGCTTCATAAATGACCCATCGGTAAAGATAGTGGGAGTAGAACCAGCAGGTAAGGGACTAGACACAGGCGAACACGCTGCCACCTTGGTCGCCGGAAAGCCAGGAATAATCCACGGCTTCAAAAGCTACGTCCTAACCGACGAAAAAGGTGAACCGGCAGAAGTATACTCCATTTCTGCAGGCTTAGATTATCCTGGAGTAGGTCCTGAGCACGCGTATCTCAAAGAATCAGGTAGGGCCCAATATGTTGCAGTGACCGACCAACAGGCCTTGGAAGCCTTTTCCGAGCTATGTAGGCTTGAAGGAATAATACCAGCCCTAGAAAGCTCTCATGCCCTGGCCTATGCGCTGGAACTCCTTCCCAATTTGAATGCCGATGAATCGGTGCTCGTGAATCTCTCAGGTAGGGGGGACAAAGATCTAGACACCGTACTACCTATTTTGGGATTATAATTGTTGGGAATAAACATTCAAGTTAGGAGGAAGAAACATAAACGTCAAGTCCGAACGACAGAATAAAGCCCTGAAGGCCTCGTGGATAGGCCTTGTGGTCAACGTCATCCTAACCTCGTTAAAGTTTCTAGCCGGCCTAATGGGCAACAGCTCGGCCATGATAGCCGACGCAGTTCATACGCTCTCTGATTTGATTACCGACGCAGTTGCCATCGTGGCCTTCAAGCTTGCAGGAAGGCCAAAAGACGAGACCCACGATTACGGACATGGCAAATTCGAAACCCTAGCATCCGTGATCGTGGGTTTGTCCCTTGCCGGCGTAGCGATAGCAATATTTTATTGCAACATAATCAAAATATGGAGCACCTTCAAAGGAGAATCCTTGCCTGCCCCAGATACTATCGCCCTGGTAGCCGCTGTGGTTTCGATTGTCTCCAAGGAATGGTTGTTTCGCTACACCCAAAAGGTAGCTTTAAACATTAAAAGCTCCACTTTGATGGCAAAAGCATGGGACCATAGATCCGACGCCCTTTCCTCCATAGGCACCCTGGTTGGAATAGCAGGCGCCATCTTCATAGGCGGCAAGGGAAGAATCCTGGACCCCATCGCGGCAATAATAGTGGGTGGGCTGATACTAAAGGTAAGTATAAAGATCTCCCTGGATGCTATCCACGAACTAATGGAGGGAGCCCTTCCAGAAAGTGAGAAAAAACGGATTCTGGAGGCCATCTTTTCAACCGAAGGGGTCATAGATGCTCATAAACTAAGGACTAGAAGGATAGGTACATCTGTGGGAATAGATGTCCATATTCTGGTATCCCCTTCCCTTTCTGTCGTAGAGGGACATGATATAGCAACGGCTGTGGAACATAAGATAAGAGAAATCCACGGACACGATGCAGTTATCTCAGTACACATAGAACCTATCCACGAAGAGGTCAAGGAACCTGGTGGAAAAGACTCCCCCAAGAGAAATTAACCCAAACATAAAACATTTCAAGGTGTTGACAAGGATGGGTATTTTGGTATTATAATACCAGTTTTCCTATTAAACCTGGAGGTGCTCACATGCCCAAAATAATGAGAAAGATAATAAAAATCGACGAGGACAAGTGTGATGGATGCGGCCTTTGCGCTCAAGCCTGTCACGAAGGGGCAATACAGATTATAGACGGTAAAGCCAAACTCGTATCCGAATCCTACTGCGACGGTCTAGGAGACTGCATCGGAGAGTGTCCAAGAGGAGCCATTTCCTTTGAGGAGCGCGAGGCCGAACCTTATGATGAGGAAGCAGTGTTGAAAAACAAGGCACTAAAGGATTTTCCCCCTTTACCGTGCGGGTGTCCTGGAACGGCAGTCAGAGACCTCAAGGATTCCAATAACGAGAGGCCATCTCACCACACGGAACAGAAAACGGCCTCACGTTCTGAGCTCGCAAACTGGCCCATACAGCTCATGTTAGTCCCTGTCAACGCCCCATATCTAAAAGGAGCCAACCTTCTCATAGCGGCTGACTGCGCAGCTGCTGCGTCTTACAACTTTCATGATGCCTTTGTAAAAGGCAACACCCTCCTTTTGGGATGTCCCAAACTTGACGACGCAGGATACTATGCGGAGAAGCTTGCCCAGATAATAGAGATCAACTCTCCCCCTCTCATACACGTGGTAATAATGGAGGTTCCTTGTTGTGGTGGTTTGAAATCCCTGACAGAAAGGGCCATAGAGGCGGCAAAAAAGACATTAACCTTGAGGGTCACAAGGTTGAGCGTCCGTGGAGAGGTACTGGAAGACGAAAAGACAAAGTACGTATTCTCCTAAGGTTTAAGAGAGAAAGGTTCCGTGCCTTCTTACTCCTGAAGCAGAAGGCACGGCCTCCCCTCTAGGAGGACGACAGTAGGCACAACAAAAGAACAGTTCACCTTGCAGCAGTATTCAATGTCCTCCTTCATTCCCAGCTCCATCAGGAGCTTGGCACTTTCAGACATATATACCCCTTTTCCCAAATCTTTGCCGTAAAACTCCCAAAGGGCTGAAACCACCTTCGCTCCATCATCCAAATCTACATTTCCTGCCATTTTCAAAATCTCTTCTAATAAAAGCCCAGCACATAGACAATCATCCAAGGCTAGTCTTCCTTCCTTGCCAGCACAAAGAATCCCGACTGTATCTTTCAGCTTTAATGCCCTTCTTGCGGCATGATAAGCGTTTCGTGCCGCGGCAACGAATACAGCTTTCCCCGTAGAAGCGGCCTTGAGGTACGCCAAAGTTCCATTCGATGTGGTCATCACTGCTCCAGCTTTGTCCTTTAGATGGACGTATTCAAAAGCCAAGGGCGAATTACCTAAGTCAAATCCTTCTATGGGAAGGGCTTTTCTTTCGCCCATCAATATCCAGTTATCCCCAAGGTTAGCCTTCAGGCGCCTAGCCTCCTCCACTGAGGAAACAGGCAGTATCTTTTTCCCCCCATGCTCAAAGAAGGCCACAGCGGTAGATGACGCCCTAAGCAGGTCCACTACCAACCAAACGTCTACATCCGGTAACGTTTCCCCGGGAGTCAAGACGATTCTGATCTTTTTACCTCCCAAAACATACACCTCCATAGGTGTTTAAGGCACAATTTATAAACTATAATAACGATAGATGATGATATTAGACATTGTATGTCAAGATTTTGCAATTAGCCATCCAAAGAATATGGAAGTAAAATATCAGTGATGCACATCGCAAGAGCACTACACAGAATAGGAGGGATAGCTATGCTTAACATAGGCGAGTTCCTTTCCCCTGGCATCTTTTCAGATGTCAAGTTGACGGTAAAGGAAGAAGATACCGTGGGCAACTTCTCCCCAAGGCTGGAGCAGCTATTGTCAACTGCAGCATGTGTCAAGGCTTTCATAAAAGCTGCAACGGAAGCCACTGACCACCACCTTCCAGATGGGTATTTGACCGTGGGAAGGTCCATCTCCATAGACCACGAAGCCCCATCATATCTTGGGACCACGGTCACCTTTAGAGCCAAGTTGACACGCATAGAGGGCAACAAGCTTTTCTACGAGCTTTCCGCCTGGGATCATCAGGGGATTATAGCCACCGGCACCCACGTAAGAGCCGTCGTAAAATGGGAAATACTGATGAACAAAGCGAGGGAACGAGCATTCTCTGAGGAAAGAGGCGTGTAAAGACAAAGGCACAAATTAGGACATAAAGCGGGGGAAGGCTAAAAGGCCTTCCCCCTTCGATTTTAGCTTCATTTATCTTTCGATTCGATCTTGCACGACTTCTATATCTGAGCTTCTTATACTGTTTTGATTCCCACAACCACGCTCTGTCTTGGGACCTCACTGTGGTTGCCTTTTTAATACCGCAACCCATCCTTCATCCAGTGGCAAAACTATGCTCCATCTTCACGAAGGCAGTTGCGCTAATCGCCTAAGAAGTCCCTCCAGGATTATCCGTTCCTTCACCACCTGGAGCACCTTCGGCGTTGTTGTTACCTGAGCCCTTGCCAGGGTTTGTTCCATCTGAATGGCCGGAATGACTTCCTCCTCCACCCTGGTTACCGTTATTGCCTCCGTTACCGTTTCCTCCGCCACCTTTACCTTGTCCGTTATTCTCTCCACCGTTGCCGGTTCCTGGGCCACTTCCACCAGTGTTTCCTCCGCCGTTACCCGGGTTACCGTTGTTTCCATTTCCGTTACCGGGGCCTCCGTCGTCATCATCATCATCGTCGTCGTCATCGTCATCATCATC
>NZ_DAITZW010000006.1:55193-60796 GCF_036847465.1 Thermovirga lienii
TACCGGGGCCTCCGTCGTCATCATCATCATCGTCGTCGTCATCGTCATCATCATCATCGTCATCGTCGTCATCATCGTCGTCGCCGAACGGCTCGTCATCGTCGTCGTCATCGTCGCCTTCTTCAGCTATAGGCACGAAGCAAACACCAAGTCGCATCAAAAAATCTAAATGCTTCTGTGCTTCCTCCAACGTCACCAGATCCCAGTCACACTGAATCAATTGACCTTCTTCATCGTAAAGCTGAGGTACTTCCATCACCTCAACATTGCTAGGTCCAGCTATAGGCTTTACATCCCTGAAGGCATAGGCCATATAACTAGGAGTAAACAACCTCGTTACAGCCACGTAAAAAAGCACGGCAAACACCACAAACCTCTTAAACTTACTACCTGATATACTAACTCTCCTAGGCCTCATCTCTCTCACCCTCTCTTGGCGCAGCAGCACCAATCGGAAACTTCAGCTAACAACTTGTTAATATGTAAATTGGTACCTTTTTACCTTTTTGTCTAGCCAAATACATTTGCCGCCTTTCGGCAGCCAAGTTGTTAAGATGTTCAACTGAGTAGTTTAGCTAGATAATTTATTATAACTCTGTTTTGCCATTCATGCAAATACCAAAATCCAAAATTATTACTCTCCCAGCGCCTGCTGAAGGGCCAAAAGAGCTGAAAGGTTGTGTTGGACGTAATCTATCCGAATATCAAAATTAGCAAAACTTCTCCTTACTCCTCCGATCGACCTAGAGGGATTCTTCAAATGCATGGCCCATGAAGGCCCTATCTGCATCCTCAACAAAAAACCCCCTCCGAGCCTGAAGGTTTTCAGAATATCTTTCCCTTCCTCCTCCAATCCAGCCCTTTTAGCCATCCTGTAGGCCGCGCCTATTCCTTCCATCCTAGTTGCAGCCGGAGTAGACCTGGGATTTTTCCCAAACCCTCCTATCCAGTCGGGATAATATGAATCCTTGTGCTGAGCATCGCTTATGACTTTCGCCAACCTCAAAGCGTGCTTCAAGAAAACTCCTTCTTTGTCGTAACCACTGCGGGAAAGCTCATCCATTCCGTAAAGCAGCCAGTGGTCATGAGGAAGCTCCATATCCTGTTTCTTGCCATCCCTTATCTCGATAATATATCTTGCACCCCTTGCTGCCCCTTTAAGCCATTTATCCGAGTTTTCATCGTCCAACCTTCCCAGCATCGCCAACGCAAAAATAGCTTCGCCAGGGTAGTACACCGAGCGGAAATCAGACACCTCCCCCTCGGGAAAGACTTGCTTGTGTATATAGAACCTACCTGATTCATCTTGAACGGAAAGTATCCACTCTCCCATCCTCTTTACCAATGGCATATATCTATTGTCACCTGTGGCCTCCATGTATTTAGCCAAACTCAGGACAGCCAGCCCATTACCCCCGAGCTTCACATAATCCCCCTCGACCAGGCATGCCATCTCCTCTCCATTTTTTCTGAAGGTTTTCACCTTGCTCAACATGTACTCTATGGCTCTTTTGGCTCCCTTTAGGACCTTTTTATCTCCAGTTTTCTCATAATACTGAAGCATGGAAAATATGGTCCCAGCATGCCGCAACATGTTATAACCGCCTTTGCTTCTGTCCTTGATGGGATCATAAACGTAAGTAAATTTACCCTTTGAATCCACGTTCCTTAGCAAGTAGTAAGCCGCAAGCCTTGTGGACTCAGCGATATCTTGATCTTCATACGAATCATATATTGGGCTTCCCCTGTACAGACGCTGTGCTCTCGAACCATCCCAAAAAACGCTCTCCGTTCTGAAGGCCACATAATCTGCTCTTTTAGTCTCCAACATGGACCTTATCATTTTTTCAGCCGAAAGGTCGCCCCACAGTCCTATGGACGGAGGTTGCAATATTCCATTATCCTTCACTATTTTCTTTGCCAGCACATCTTCTGGCGTAAATATGCAATTATCACAGCCTGGAAAGGCAAGTCCCCAAAGTCCTCTCTCTATGGGCAAGGGCTTTTGAATATTGGCCATCCTCCTGAACTCCATATCCCTTAAAACGTAGACCTTGAACCACCGAACATCAGACAAGTTGACCTTTTTCTCCCTCAGCCGGTTCACAGCATCTGCCAAAGCCACATATATATCGCTTCCCACTCCGTAAGACGTGACGTTTATGCTTTTTCCGTTGCTGACACTCAAAAGTACCAGTTTTTCACTGCCTTTCTCCTTGGCCTGTTTTGAGGCGGCACCACCATTCCTCAAAAGCGAAAGAGTTTTTTCAACCAGCTCTTTCTCGTTGAAGAATACCGGTTCTGTGCTTGAGGACAGAATCTTACCCCAAGGAATGCTACCGCCAGCGAACCCAACACCCACCAAAGGTGTTATCATCATTAGAGACAAAAAAACGACGCTAAACACTACAGCTATTAAATTGCACCTTGATACTTTCAACCTCATCACTCCCAGATGGCTACGGCACCAGATCCCATATGACGCAATGACGTAGCAGCTTTAGTCCACATAATTATAATACACTCTGCTAAAGTTTTGACTATAAAAATCAATGACAATACTTGACAAAAACAAAATAAGTGCCATAATTAAGCATAGGGTTAGTGTTTGTCGGAATAAGAGAATCCGAAAGGGCAAAACCGCCGAAAGGCGGTGGCGCAAAGCCAAGGGTCTAAAGCCTTTAAAGGCCATGACAGCCAGGCTGCCGAAGATTCCAAAATAAGGAATAGTGCGGTGTGGCGCCTTTCGGATTCAAATCTGAAAGGCGCTTTTTTGAGGCTTTTTGTTAAGAACAGAAAAATTCAACAAAACTGATCCTTTAGAAAAACCCGAAAGGGCAAAACCGTCGAAAGGCGGCGACGCAAAGCCGAGGGTCTAAAGCCTTTAAAGGCCATGACAGCCAGGCTGCCGAAGGTAGAGAACATATCCTTTCCTCCCTTCAGGCCGCCTGGCGAGAGAACGAAAAGATCGCTGGGGGGCGACGAGGAAATGAAACACCTCCTTAAGAATAAAACAGCAAAGTTCGTTGCCACACTTATAATTCTCCTGCTTTTGGTTGCGGAAGCCGCAGAATCCTGCACGCTGTGGGCCGCGACAGGATCTGCAACCAGCGGCAATATCACCATATTGGCCAAGAATCGAGACTGGAAGCCTACTCAAAAACATTATTTAAGGAAAGTTACACCAACCCAAGGTTATTCATACGTGGGTCTTTTCGCGGTGGATGAAAATGGATCAGGTTTAAAGGCTGGGGTCAACGAAAAGGGCTTAGCGGTGGTAACAGCTACCGTTTCCGTTGTACCAAAGGATAAAAGGAAAACCAAGGACAAGGACGCCCTCTCCTCACACAAGATCCTCACTTCTTTCTCATCGGTGGATGAGGTGCTGGCAAACCTTGACAGGTTCAAAAGAGTTTCCTTCTACATGATCGCAGACAAAGAAAAGATCGCCGTCGTCGAGGTGGCTCCCGGAGGCAAGAACACCGTAAGAGTAGTGGATGACGGCTTCATAGCCCAAACCAATCACTACATCTCGCCAAAAATGCAAAGATACAACATAAAAATCCCATCCAGCAGCAAAACGCGTTACGAACGTATAATAAGCCTATTGCAGGCCAAGGCGGGAAACTTGACCATGGAGGACTTTGTGGCCTTCAGCAACGACCAAAGCGCAGGCCCCGATGAGAGCATCTTCCGCACCGGAAGCTCTCCTAAAAGATCTCAAACCGTGGCCCAATGGATAATCGCCATTCCTAAGGGGGACAGTCCCAGGCTGTATGTAACCATGAAGGACCCAGGGAAGCCCTTCCGAGCGTTTTCTGGTGCTCTAGAACCCACCTTCTGGAGGGGTGACGTTGCCAAGGCCGCTAAGGTTGACGGCTAAGCTAACGTCAGGACGTAGATTCTATCTCTCTTATCTTCTCTTCAAAACCATAGATAGTCCCGTCAAGTTCTTCGACGGTCCTGTCAAGGTACTCCATTCCTAAAAACTCGTATCCTTTTGGTAAATGGTTGGCAAATCTTTTTACCTTTAACAAGGCCTTCAAATAATTTTTCTCAAAAAGATTTATCACTTCCGCCGCAGTCAAGGCATCAGCCCTACCGTCCCACATAAAGAGCTGAGCCATCTCCAGGTTTTCCCCTATCTCCATTTCTCCATACCATATATCGGCAAGCACCTTTCTAAACCTTTCTCTTTCTCCAGGAGGCGCCAATTCCTTTATAGCCCTCTCGATGATCTTGAGGTCTCTCCTCAGCTCCTCCTCGACATATCTTTCATTGACCACGGGAAGAGAGAACCTGGCAATGAACTTTGCCTCATCCTCCAAGGTCCTCTGTTTTCTCAAAAGTTTCCCGTAATCTGGCATAAGGACTACGGACGCTCTTTCTAACGGCGCCTTCATCAATGCCTTGAATATGTTCTTGGTGCTGGCGCTTCGCTGCTCAAAAGGAGAATCCTTTAGCCAGGTTACAAACCCCTTGTCAAAAAGCCCTTTTCTACCTGCTCGACCAGCCATCTGCAGAAATTCATTCTTGCTTATAGGCTCTCTGTCGTGATACCTCACAAGCTGTGCAAAGACCGCGTATTTGGCAGGAAGATTAACCCCTAGAGAGAGCGCGTTGGTTCCTACGACTACGTCCAGAAGTCTCTCCCTGAAAGCAGCCTCGACCAAAAGTTTTTCCTTAGGCAACATCCCACCATGGTACATCCCCACTCCTCTCAAAAGAGGCATGTGGACTTTATCCACCCCTAGAATCTCGGCTATCTCGTATATTCTCTTCTTTTCTGCCTTGCCCTTGTGCTTCCTGCGCTTCGCTATCCTGTATGCCAGCTCCATAGTGCCCTTTTGAGAAAAAACGAAAACCAATGCATCCTTGACTTTGTCAATGGTCATCGGCTTCTGAGGCAAAAAAACAAGTTCTGTCACTCTTTTTTTGCCTTCGTAAAGTTCAAACGTTCGCCCTGTTATCCTGTTCAAGTACTTTCTTACTTCGCTGCTTCCACCAAAGGTAGCGGACATAACGAGCATTTTGGAGTCTGGATGGGTGCTGCTTACTCCGTCTATGTACGCTCTTGCTCTTTCGGGATCGCCAAAAATGTAGTGAAATTCATCTATGACCACCCTGAGGTTCGGCCTGCTGGCATACTTGAGAGTGTATATCTCCTGGGTACAGCAAAGCACAGAAGCGTCTTCGTTCTTCTTAAAGTCTCCCGTCTCTATTCCAACGTCAAAGCCCATTTTGCGCAGGTCAAGGTATCTTTCATTGCTCAGTGCCTTTATCGGCGCAGTGAATATAACTTTTTCTACATTAGGAGTAGTTGTTTGACCTTCTAAATTAAGCAGACCAGCCCAAAGATAGGCAACCCACGTTTTGCCCGAACCCGTTGGGGCAGCGACGATTGCATCCTTATCCTTGATCTTTTCAAAGGCTTCCCGTTGCCACGGGTAGAAATCGAACTTTTCCATTTTTCCTCCCAAATGAATTTCTCCGCTTTCCATTTTACACGTCTTTTTTACAATAGTCTTTTTATCTTGCATCAAGTAGATATAAGGTTTAACATTAAATTACATCTTTCACATCTGCGGAAGGTAATTATAAGG
>NZ_DAITZW010000007.1:0-42463 GCF_036847465.1 Thermovirga lienii
CGGTGAAGTACTTGTTGAAGTCATCGCTGGCCTCCAATCCTGCCTTGATCTCTGTAGCATCGGAACCGCTACCTGATAACACAATGCTGGAAACCGAGAAGGTCTTTCCGTTTATGGTGAAGTCGAAGTCCAAAGTATCCCCATTTGTACTGCCGCTTTGTATTACCATCTTCGCTGCGGCCTTACGGCCCTCTCCCGCGGTCTGGCTCTCTATTTCGCCGCCGGAACCGCTTCCCAGGGTGAAGACGTTGGATACCTGAACCTGGGCGGTTCCCGCCTGGAGAAGGTCAACGGAGATCTTGTAGTTGCCCTCGTTCGTGACCGTACCACGGGCGTAAACCTTGGTCGTGGACTTGTCAGTGGATACTATCGCGGAAGCAGTTCCATCCAACAGCTTTTTGGTGTTGAACGTGGTGGTGTCGGAGATCCTGTCGAGCTCCTGAGTGAGCTGGTCTATCTCCGACTGGATGGCCTGGCGGTCGTTGGCCGTCAGGGTGTCGTTGGCAGCCTGAACCGAGAGTTCCCTCATCCTTTGGAGGATGGACTGGGTCTCGTTCAAGGCACCCTCTGCCGTCTGGATCAGAGAGATGCCGTCCAGAGAGTTGCTTACTGCCTTGTCCAAACCTGCGGTCTGGGCCCTCATCTTCTCTGATATGGCAAGTCCTGCGGCGTCGTCTGCGGCACTGTTGATCCTAAGACCAGTGGACAACCTGGTCAGAGACCTGGAGAGGGCGTGTTCGTTGGTCCTCAAGCTGTTCTGAGTGACCATTGAGTTGATGTTGTGATAAATACGCATGCTACTCAAACCTCCTTGTTCTGTCGATTTTCCATCCTTGGAATTTACCCCTTGCGGGGTCTCTGACAAAAGCTGCCGGCCTGCTTTTGCCTCTCTATTGAAAATATAAGAGAGATAGTTTCGCCAAACAACCAACAAAGGATTTTTTTCGAAGGCCAGCTCAAGCTCTTCGCCGTAGCCTCCGATGTATGTATCGGCATTTCGCAGGGAATTGTCAATACCCTCTGATGGAAGTATCCCTTCAACTGGTTGAGGCGCTCCCATCCTCTTCTTTTTCCTCCTTCTGCCTTTTGGGGCGGCTTTTCAGCAGGGATTCCAAGATGTCGAGGTTTTCCCTTGCCGTTTCAGCGGCTGCCCTGTTGGCTTCCGTAACCTCCACCAGGATCTCCTTTCTCCATATGTTTATGCTTTTTGGGGCCTTTATGCCCAACCTGACGAAGTTGTTGCCCACCTCGATTACTCTCACCTCTATGCCCCCACCGGCATCTATGACTATGCTCTCGTCCTTGCGCCTGGTCAAAACGAGCATCACTCTTCACCGCCCTGTCTCTTTTGGGCCTCTACGGACCTTTCTATCTTGGCCCTCTCCTCCTCGGATACCAGAGGGGTTCGAACGCTGTAGCGTTCGTCCATCAATACCACCTGTTCCCCTAATCGCAGGGAGGGGTTTATGACTATGGGGGCCAGAAGGTTGGCTGTGCCCATCCATGGCTTGTCCCTGGGCAAGTTCAAGACCACCATGAGGACCCCTTGGTCCAGGCTGGAGAGCCTAAGCCTCTTTAGATTTTCCTCTGGGATGTGGGGGGAGTAGGCAGGGTCCACAACTTCGGGGCTCGTAACGGGAAGGCATATATGACCGCAGTCCAGGCAGATCATCCACTTTATTACGTCCTCGTCTTCGCCTGCAAAAAACCACCTCTTAGCTCCGCCGAAGCCGGGAAGGCCGTTGGGGAAGGTTATGATGGCCTTTTCATCCACCTCCACCTCGCCCATCATGATCGTCTGGACCTTTATTCCCATGGGTTTTGTCTCCTTTCTCGCGAAAAAATGAGATACTTCTCCTATTCTAGCATTATTTTGCTAAAATATTTACTGCTACTGGCTACAATCTGCCTTCTTGGGGGAGTTGTTTTTGAGAAAAATTTCAACGATATTCCTTATGGTGATTATGTTCTCCTTAGGGCTAGGGCTTCCCTCCTCGGCAAAGCCTTCCGTGGAGGAGCTATTGGATGACCGCACCGCCTTCCGATGGGGAAAGGGTTTTTTGGCGTGGGTGGTCCACTACCCGGATTACATAGTGGAACCCTGGGTCATGGAGGTGACAGGGGGAAACGGCGATCCCACGGGCAAAGTGGCCGAGGATTTCAAGAAGGCCCTTAGAATGGATACCTCCACTCCGGTCCTTTTGAGTGTTTACGTGTACGGAGGAAGGGAGGTTAGCCTTGCCCCCCTTTCAAAGGCCTTTTTTTTGAGAAAGGATGACGGAACGGAGATCTCCCCCTCGTACTATGAGAAAACTCTAGATGAACCTATATCGGATTTTGCTCAGGGGCTGGTCTTCTTTCCTAAGGTGGAGGGCCCCTTCAAGCTAGTATTGAAGAAGGGCCATACTTCCGAGTTGGTCTTTGAGTTTCCTGACGACATGAGGGCCAGATTGAAGAAGAATTTACAGGAGGAAGCCAGCAGGATCGCCAAGGCTCAAAGTATGACGAAGGAGCAAAGGAAAGAAACGTCCAATGACTCTTCCCAGCTTGAGGCCTTCAAGGAGGCGGCCGAAAAGTTGCAGAAGGAAAAGGAAAAGCTCCAAAAGACGATCCAGGAGCTTTTGCAGGAGAGGGAGATCCTCAAAAATAGGATTGAGGACCTCTCCTTGGCTCTGGAAAAGGAAAGAAAACTACAACAAGCGCAACAAATCCCAAAAACCACCAAAAAGGAAGCCCAAAAAGCTGAGACTTCCTTGGAGCCCAAGGAAGAAAAAGTGGTTGGGTACGAGAGGGAGGTGCTCCTGGATAAGTTCCTGGAGGCCTGGAAGGCAGGGGATTGGGATGCCATCTTTTCATTGCTTTCTCCGACCATGAGGGCCCAGTTGGGCAACCCAGCGGGGTTGAAGAAGCTCTTTGAAGAAAAGCACCTGCCCGAGCAGCTACCCGACAGGTATGAGGTAAAAAGGCAGGATGATCCCAACAAGGTCGCCGTAACTTTTGCCCCCAAGATACTCTTCGTGAGGACCCTCAGATCCCTGAGGCTAGAGATGGAGAAGGTGGACACAGGGTGGCTCATAGGGTCTTTGAAATGACGTTCCTTTGAGGGTTAAACATTGCCATGTCGCTGCCGAAACAATATATGAACATGTACATGAACGCAGAAGCCGCCAGGAGAGGAAGGACGAAGCATGAGCGGTAATTTGTCGCCGGAGGTAGGACTGGCCCAAAGGTTTTCTGCCGAGGGCATATCAGCGCCGTTGGGCAAATCATCCAAGGGCAAGGGAAAGGCTGTTGAGCGGCCCTTTGGCGAGGATCTTATAAAGGCCCAGTCGGATCAGCTTTTCAAGAGGCTTGACGAGGTGGCGGACAAGCTCTTTCGTTTTCCATCCCAAAGGGTGCTGGAGGAGTACAAGGGTGTAGTGAGGGAACTTTTACAGCAGGTTCAGGGGATGCTCCAGGTAAGGCAGGAGTTTTCCATGACCTCCGGGGCGGCCTTCAGGCTTATAACCAGGGTACATGAAGGGCTTTCCCAAATGGAGAAGGTCCTATCCAGGGAGGCTAAAAGGGTCAAGCTCATGAAGTTGGCCAACGACATCAAAGGGTGCTTGGTGTCTCTTCTTGCTTGATGTAGTGCCATAAACGTTGAAAGGGGAAGTGGGGTATGATAAGAGCACTTTGGTCATCTGCCACGGGGATGAAGGCTCAGCAGACCAACCTTGACGTGGTGGCCAATAACCTGGCCAACGTCAATACTACGGGCTTCAAGAAGCAGAGAGCGGACTTTGAGGACCTTATGTACCAGGTGGACCGAGAGCCGGGAGCTCCTGTGGACCCAGGCTCCACTGTGCCTACGGGGGTTCAGATAGGATTGGGCAGTAGGGTAGTGGGAACTCCAAGGCTGATGAGCCAAGGCGCGGTCAAGATTACTGACAATCCTTTGGATCTGATGATATCCGGCGATGGCTTTTTCCAGGTTACCCTGCCGGATGGCTCTGTGGCCTACACAAGGAATGGTGCCTTCAAGGTGGATGGTGAAGGGCAGATAGTCACCACCGACGGCTATCTGTTGGAGCCCGCCATAACCATACCCGAGGACGCGGAGGAGATAATGATAAGCGAAAACGGTGTGGTTTCCGTTAAGGTTCAGGGAGACCCTCAAGGGCAGGAGATAGGTCAAATTGAACTTGCCCGGTTCATAAACCCTGCGGGCCTTTTGGCTAAAGGGAACAGCCTGTTCGTCGAGACCGATGCGAGTGGGCCGCCCATAGTGGGAAACCCAGGCGAGGAGGGACTTGGCTCTTTAGTCCAAGGTGCTCTGGAGATGAGCAACGTCCAAGTGGTGGATGAGATGGTGAACATGATAGAGGTCCAAAGGGCCTACGAAGCGAGCTCCAAAGCAGTTCAGACAGCCGATGACCTTCTGGCCATAGCCAATTCGATGAAGAAAGGATAACCTTTAGGAGGTGCTTTTTATGACTAGTTTGAATTCCAAAAGCAACGAGGCACAGAGGCCCTCTGGGGACGGATCTAAGAGTTACAAGATAATAATCTTCGAGCTGGGAGATCAGACCTTTGCGGTGGATGTAACCCTTGTGAGGGAGATATTGAAATTTCAGGAGACCCGGCCTGTACCTCACACTCCGCCTTCATTCCTGGGCGTATGCACCATAAGGGGAGAGGTCATACCCGTAATAGACCTAGGAACCTTTTTGAAGATAAGATCCGAAGTGCCCTTGAAGGAAAAGAAACTCATAATTTTAGACTTGGAGGGGCAGCTTAAGGTGGCCCTTGCTGTGGATTCGGTCAGGAGGATATACGAGATAACGGAAGATCAGCTGGATTTCTCCCTCAAGGAGACCTTCCTAGGAGAGCATTTGGCTTGTATAGTGAAACAAGAGGGGGAGAACGTCCTCTTGCCCGATTTTGAAAAGATAATAAAGGCCTTCAAGCTGGAGAACCTAGAGCTCAGCCAGAAGGCCTTTGACGAGGCAGCGCTGTAGCCTCATTTGTTTTCTGGATATAAAAAATTCCCTATTTTCCCTCCCGGGGGCACCATGGGGAAGACCTTTTCTTGGGTGGGAACCATGCACTCCACCAGCGTGGGGCCATGGTGTTCCAAGGCTTCCTTCAAGGTGCTCTCTAGGTCGTTGTTTTCCTTCACCACCCAGGACTTGAAGCCCATGGCTTTGGCCACCTCGGCTATGGAGCAAGCCTGCGGGACGCATGTACTGGCGTAGCGTTCGTTCCAGAAAAGTTCCTGCCATTGGCGGACCATCCCGAGGCTGCAGTTGTTCAAGACCACTATGTGCACCGGCAGGTTGTACCTGGCACAGGTCTCAAGCTCCTGCATGTTCATGAAGAAACTTCCGTCTCCAGAAAGGCATGTCACGGGCTTTCCCTCGTGGGCGAAGGCCACGCCTATGGCCGCAGGGATGCCGAAGCCCATGGTGCCCAGCCCTCCCGAGGTTATGAAGGTCCTGGGCTTTAGGGCCTTCCAGTGCAGCGCCGCCCACATTTGATGCTGTCCCACCTCGGTCACCAGGTGCTCCTCCTGTCCCATCAGACTCCTCAGGACGCGTATGGCCTCCCGGGGGTCAACCCCCTGGTTGCTGGTAGGTTCGGGGGGAAACTTTCTTTTTGCTTCTTCTATTTGGGAGAGCCACTTTTTCCTTGCCTCGGATTTTTTGTCTCCCATAGATTCAAAGAGGGTCTTTAACGCCAGTTCAGCATGGCACCGTATGGGAAGGTGGGCCTTTATGTTCTTTCCCAGTTCCGCCGCATCTATGTCTATATGTATAACCTTTGCCTTTGGCGCAAAGGCCCTTCTGTCTCCCGTGGTTCTGTCGCTGAAGCGGGTTCCGATAGCCAAGATCAAATCCGACTCCGTAAGGGCCATATTTGCCTGAGGTGTTCCGTGCATCCCAGCCATTCCCAAAGCCAATGGGTCCGTCTCGGGGAAGGAGCCCTTTCCCATCAGGGTGGTAGCCACGGGACAGTCGGCTTTTTTCGCCAGCTCAATGAGCCATTTGGAGGCAGAAGAGTTGTTGCACCCGCCTCCGGCCAGTATTACGGGCCGCTCTGACTTTTCCAGCATGGCAACTGCGTCCTTTAACCCCTCTGTTTCCTCCGGCATCGTGGGGTCGTAGCCTGGAAATGTCACCCCTTCGGGGTATTCAAAGGTGCCTATTGCCCTTTGCACGTCCACTGGTACGTCCACAAGGACAGGCCCTGGGCGCCTGGTGGAAGCTATGATGAATGCCGCTTTTAGGGCAGAGGGAAGCTCCTTGATGGACCTAACCAGGAAGCTGTGTTTTACGAGGGGCAGGGAGCATCCATATATGTCTGTCTCCTGGAATGCATCGGTCCCTATGGCTCCGGTCGCTACCTGTCCGGTTATGACCACCAGGGGGACCGAATCCATGTGAGCGTTGGCCAGGCCCGTCATTATATTGGTAGCACCGGGCCCTGATGTGGCAACGCATACCCCCACCTTGCCGCTGGTTCGGGCGTATCCATCTGCTGCATGGCATGCGGCCTGTTCGTGGCGGGTGAGCACCACCTTGAACGGAGCATCGTAGAGGGCGTCGAAAAGGGGAATTACGGCTCCGCCGGGGATGCCAAAAACGTATTCCACACCTTCTTTCTCTAGGGCTTTTGCGATCATCTGGGCTCCGGTCATTTTCATGGGTATCTCTCCTTCCTATGGATGGACCTTTTCAGCGATCCAGTCTCCCACACTTTCCGTTGAGGCTTTACCTCCGAACTCCCATGGTAGCTCATCCTCTGCTGCCTCCTCAAGGTAGCTTCGTACCCCTTCTTCTATTGCCTTTGCGGCCTTTTCTTCCTTCAAGTGGCCGAGCATCAAGGCCGCAGAGAGGATGGCCGCCACTGGGTTGGCCTTGCCGGTTCCTGCAATGTCCGGTGCCGAACCGTGTACAGGTTCGAACATGGAGAGGCCGTCTCCTATGTTCGCTCCAGCTGCCACTCCCAAACCTCCGGCTATGCCCGCCAGAAGGTCGCTTACAATATCGCCGAACATGTTGGGGGTGAGGATTACTCCCCATTTCGATGGATCCTTTACCAAGTGGTAGCATAGGGCGTCCACGTTGGCTACTTGAAGCTTCATTCCCTGTTTTTGGGCCTCGTCCTTTGCCACGTCCTCCCAGAATCCGTATATCCACGAGAGGGCGTTGGATTTGGATGCCAAGGTCACCGTATCCTCACCCCTGGCTTGGGCGGCCTTGCATGCATAGGCGGTTATCCTGCGCACAGCACCTTCTGTTGCGATGCCCACCTGGGCTGCCGCATTGCTTTTTGGGGAAAACTCCAACCGCAAATCTCCGGACATCTCGTAGTTGGCCCTCTTGAGGTTGAAGCTTTGTTGTGAGGTGCTTTTTTCCCACCGTCCGCCAAGGCCTATGTAAAAATCTTCTGTGTTTTCCCTTACGACCACTATGTCCACATTGTCCGCCTTCACTGGGAGGAAAACCCTGGGAAAACTTTTGGCAGGCCGCAGGTTTACGTACTGGTCAAAATGAAAACGCAGTTTCAGCAGGATTCCCTGTTCCAGAATCCCTGGCCTCACCGATGGATCTCCTATGGCTCCCAGAAGCAATGCGTCGTGTTTCCCTATTTCCTTTAGGGCTTCGTCGGGCAGGACCTCCTGGGTCCTTAGGTAATGGTTTGCTCCGTAGGGCAGTTCGGTCCATTCGACGGTAAAGCCAAAAGCGGAAGCTGCCTTTTCCGTGACCTTCATGGCCTCATTTATTACTTCAGGTCCTATTCCGTCGCCTTTTATACAGGCTATTCTGTAGTGCCTTGCTTTGCTTTCGGTCATTTTGCGCCCTCCTCCTCTTTGAGCCTCTCTCTGACCCAGTTGACTAGGCCTCCCTTGTCCATGAGGTCCTGAAGAAAATCAGGAAGGGGAGGGACGTTCCAGCTTTGTCCGGTGGAAAGGTTCTTTATGACTCCCTCGGCGAGGTTGACTTCCACCTCGTCACCCTGGTTTATGGCCTTTGCAGCTTCGGGGCACTCCAGGATGGGAAGTCCCACGTTTATGGCGTTCCTGAAGAATATCCTGGCGTATGATGAGGCTATCACGCAGGAGCACCCAATGCCTAAAAGGGCCAAAGGTGCATGTTCCCTGGATGAACCGCACCCAAAATTTTCCCCTGCCACAATGATGTCCCCTTGGTGGAACTTCTCAGGAAATTGGGGGTCGTGCCCTTCCATGCAGTGTTTTCCAAGTTCTACAGGATCGTCGGTCACCAGGTACCTTGCAGGAATGATTACGTCCGTATCCACATCGTTGCCAAAGACCCATGCCTTTCCGCGAAACGTCTTATTCATAAGAGCCCACCTCCAATGCCTTCAGTTCCTCTTGGGAGAGGACTTCCCGTGGGTCGGTGACCTTTCCTGTCACGGCCGAGGCTGCAGCAACCAGCGGGCCTGACAGGATCACTTCGCTCTTGGGGTGTCCCATGCGGCCTACGAAATTGCGGTTGCTGGTGGAAACGCACCTTTCTCCTGCAGCCAAAATGCCCATGTGCCCCCCAAGGCACGGTCCGCATGTGGGGGTGCAGACTGCCGCCCCAGCCTCTATGAAGGTGCTTATGTATCCTCTTTCCAGGCATGCCTGGAAGACCTCCTGGGATGCGGGTATGATTATGCACCGCGTGGAGGGGTGCACCTTCCTGCCCTTTAACACCAAAGCGGCCTGCTCCATATCCCTGAGCCTTCCGTTGGTGCAGGAACCTATGAACACCTGATCTACCTTTATACCTTCGCATTGCGATGCAGGCTTCACGTTGGAAGGAAGGTGGGGCAGGGCCACCAAAGGCTCAAGGCTTGATGTGTCTATCTCGATGGTCCTCTCGTAAGGTGCATCCTTGTCGGGATAGACTGGCTCGAAGGGCCTTGATGCCCGCTTTTCTGCGTACTTCAGCGTTTTTTCGTCAGGCACGAAAAGCCCCGTTTTTCCTCCAACCTCTATGGCCATGTTGGATATGGTGAACCGGTCGTCCATGGGAAGGCTTTCTACGGCCTCGCCGGAAAACTCCAGAGCCTTGTAGAGGGCCCCTTGGACGCCGAGGTTTCTCAAGACCTCCAGTATCAGGTCCTTGCCGGATATCCAGGCAGGGCGTTTGCCCTGAAAGAGCACCCTTATGGTCTTGGGGACCTTCAGCCACGTCTGGCCGAGGGCCCAAATGGCTGCTAGGTCGGTGCTTCCAACTCCGGTGGCGAAGGCTCCCATGGCGCCACCGGTGCAGGTGTGGCTGTCGGCGCCTATCACTATCTCTCCAGGCAGTATGAGCCCCTGTTCGGGCAGAAAGGTGTGTTCCACCCCGACTCGTCCTTGCTCCCAGTAGAGCATGCCCTGTTCCAATGCGAACTCCTTGGCTTCCTTTGCCTGCTCTGCTGCCGCTATGTCCTTGTTGGGGGTGAAGTGGTCCGGCAGTATGGCACATCTTTGGGGGTCGAATACTTGTTTGGCCCCCATTTTCCTGAAGGCCCTTATGGCGGGAGCACCGGTTATGTCGTTGGCGAAGGCAAGGTCGACGTTGACCTTGCATATTTCGCCTTCCAAGGCCTTCTGGGTGGTCTTCTTTGCGATTATGGCGCTGGCTAAGGTCCTACTCATCTATGTCAACTCCTCTTGCTGCGGCCACCTGATACAGCCTGTTGGTGGCGTTTATGTATGCTTTTATGCTGGCTTCAACGACGTCGGTGCTGGCTCCGCGGCCCTGGGCTTTAAGCCCCTTGTAGGACAAGACGACTCTCGCTTCCCCTACAGCGTCGGAACGCTCGCTTGCTGCGTGAACTCTGTAGCTTTCCAGCTTGGGATCTATGCCTATGATCCTCTTGAGGGCCGCGTAGGAAGCGTCCACTGGGCCGTTTCCTACTGCCGCGTCGGATTTTTCTTCTTCGCCGTCCATCAAGGTTATGGTCGCTGTGCCCTTGCTCGCCGATGCGCTCACGGAGAAACTCACCAGCTTAAACTTGCGGGTGGGGCTCACAGCGAGGATTTCGTCCACTACGAGGGCTTCTATGTCGCTGTCCGTGACTATTTCCTTCTTGTCGCACAGCTCCTTGAAGAGCTTGAATGCATGGGCGATCTCCTCTTTTGAGAGGGCAAAGCCCAGGTCCTCCAGGCGTTTGGTGAAGGCGTGCTTGCCCGAGTGTTTGCCCAGGTGGAGCTTGCTCCCTGGGGCACCCACGTCCTCGGGTTTCATTATCTCGTAGGTCGCCCTGTTGCACAGAACTCCGTGCTGGTGGATACCTGCTTCGTGGGCGAAGGCGTTATCCCCCACGATTGCCTTGTTGGGAGGAACTATGAAGCCTGTCAGTTGGGAGACCAGCTTGCTTATGTGGTAGAGTTTCTTGGTGTTTAGGCGAGACTCTACGCCGAAGTAGCCTTTTTTGGTCTTAAGGGCCATGACTATCTCTTCCATGGCTGCGTTTCCTGCTCGTTCGCCCAACCCGTTTATGGTACACTCCACCTGCCTTACTCCTCTTTTTACTGCCTCAAGGGAATTGGCGACCGCAAGGCCCAGGTCGTTGTGGCAGTGGCAGGACCATATGACGTTGGAGGGGGCGTCTACTCTCCTTATGATCTCCTCTACGAAGTCGCCGAACTCCACGGGGAGGGCGTAACCTACCGTGTCGGGGATGTTTATGGTGGTGGCGCCGCACTCGATGGCGGTCTTGAAGGCTTCGACTACGAAATCCAGGTCCGACCTGCTGGCGTCCTCTGCGGAGAACTCCACGTCGTCCACGTAGCTTCTTGCTTGAGTGACGGCCCTTTTTATCTCCTCCAGAACTTGTTTTCTGTCCATCTTCAGCTTGTACTCCAGATGGATGTCGCTTGTGGCTATGAAGGTATGGATCCGCGGTTTTTCCGCATGCTTCACGGCGTTGTAGGCTGCTTCGATGTCCTCAGGTCTTGTCCTGGCGAGGCCTGCGATGGTGGGGCCTTTTACCTCTTTGGCTATGGTGGAAACGGCCTCGAAGTCCCCAGGGGACGCCGCTGGGAATCCGGCCTCTATTATGTCCACTCCCATGGCGGCGAGCTGATGAGCGATCTGAAGTTTCTCAGCGGTGTTCAGGTTTATCCCCGCTGCCTGTTCTCCATCTCTCAAAGTAGTATCGAAAATCCTTACGTAATCTTCACCCATCTTTGACTCTCCTTTCGAGGGGGACGCACCTTGCGGTGCGCCCCCGACGTTTTTCTAAGCTTCAGGTGCTTCCTTGGCGTCCAGCCAAGGCATCATTTTTCTCAATTCTTTACCGACTTTCTCTATCAGATGGTTTTTCTCCCTTTCTGCCCATTTTTTCATGGAGGGCCTGCCGCACTGGTTCTCCAGGATCCAGTCCTTGGCGAACTCGCCGTTTTGGACCCTCTCGAGGAGGACCTTCATGTTGGCTCTTACATGGTCGTCTATTACAACTTTCCCAGCCACCTTGTCGCCGTACTTGGCAGTGTCGCTTACCGAGTAGCGCATCCAGCTGAGGCCGCCCTCGAACATCATGTCCACTATAAGCTTGAGCTCGTTTAGGCATTCAAAGTAGGCTATCTCGGGCTGATAGCCTGCCTCTACCAGGGTGTCGAAGCCTGCTTTAACCAGCTCTGTAACGCCACCGCAGAGGACTGCCTGTTCGCCGAAGAGGTCCGTTTCCGTCTCTTCCGCGAAGGTGGTCTCGATTATTCCAGCTCTGCCGCAGCCTATGGCGGTACCGTAGGCTAGGGCCATCTCCTTGGCTTGGCCTGATGGGTTCTGGTAGACCGCCAAAAGGCCCGGGACGCCCTTGCCCTCGGTGTACATTCTTCTTACCAGATGCCCTGGGGATTTAGGGGCTATCATGAAGACGTCGCACTCCTTTGGAGGCTCTACCTGATGGTAGTGAATGGTGAATCCATGGGAGAACACAAGGGATGCGCCGGGTTTCAAGTTGGGTTTTATATGTTCCCTGTAAACCTGTGCCTGTACATGGTCTGGCATTAAGAAGACTACGAGGTCGCCCTTCTGGGTGGCTTCTGCCACGGAATAAACGGCAAATCCGTCCTCTTCTGCCCTCTTTTTGGAACGGCTTCCTTCGTGAAGTCCCACCACGACATTTATGCCGCTGTCCCTTAAGTTCTGGGCGTGAGCGTGTCCCTGGCTTCCGTACCCTATCACTGCCACCGTTTTCCCCTTGAGAAGGTCAAGATTTGCGTCCTTTTCATAATAGATGTTCGCCATAATTTACCCACTCTCCTTTTGATGGAATTTTTATTTAGGAATGCCCATTGGCAAAGCCTGCACGTTCCAGGGCTACGGCGCCGCTGGATGAAATTTCAACGAGTCCGAAAGGCTTTACGGCTTCCAGGAATGCCGTTACCTTTCCCCTGTCCCCGGTGGTTTCGAATATTATGGAGTCTTCACCTATATCGACGACCCGGCTTCGGAACACCTCTGCTGTTTGGAGGAGTAGAGGGCGCTGCTCCATTGGGGCTTTCACCTTGGCGAGTACCATCCACCTTTCCACGAAGGGGCCTTTGCTCAGGTCCTTTACCTCTATCACCTCGATGAGCTTTTCCAGCTGCTTTTCGATCTGCTGAACCGTTTCGTCGTCGCCGCTCACCACGAGGGTAAAGCGAGAAATGCCCTCCTTTTCGGTGCGGCCGACGCTAAGGCTGTCCACGTTGTAGCCTCTGCGGGAGATGAGCCCCGCCAGCCGGGTCAGCACCCCTGGGTGGTCTTCGGCCAGGACGCTTATGGTATGTTTCATTTGAATCACTCCCCGATTGATTTCGTTTTTTCCGAAGTACAGGTTTTTGAGTATAAAAAAAGGCCGGAACCCTTTTATGGGTCCCGGCCCGGTTCTGCCGTAGACGTACTAGTCCGCCGGCACTCCGGGAAGGGACCCGCAGCTAATAAGGACGAGTACGACTACTATAAGGACGAGTTCTACTGCTATCCTATATTCGCTCACGGTTATGCCTCCTTCCGGCTCCGGCGTTAAATTCTAAATGGGATTGTACACGTCATTATTTTTCCTGTCAACCCTCCCTATTTACTTATCTGTGGTCAGGTCTTTACTTTTGGTGTTTTTAAATAGTCCTATACATACACCCTAAAAAATCTATAATATTTTATTAGTTTATCAAGCAAAGGAGGTAGAACGAATGTACCGCTCCAAAAAGCACAAGTTGTTTTCCACGAGTGAAGGAGCCTCCAGGAGGGCCATATACAAGGGGTGCGGCTACGACGACGAAGATCTGTCGAGACCTCTTATCGGTATCGTTAATACAGCTAACGATGCCGGCTTGGGCCATGTTCACCTGGATAAACTGGTAGAACGAGTAAAGGCGGGCATATGGCAGGCAGGAGGAACACCTTTCGAGTTCAGGACCATTGCTACCTGCGGTGCGGTTCCCATAGGGACCCCCCACTTGCGGTATGAGTTGGTCATAAGGGATGTCATAGCCTCTTCCGTCGAGATAATGGCCAACGTACAGCTCTTTGATGGCTTGGTATTATTGGCGTCCTGTGACAGCATAATACCCGGGGTGTTCATAGGCGCCCTTAGGACGGGGCTTCCTGCCATCTTCCTCTCCGGAGGCCCTCAGGACACTTGTGAGTTCGAGGGAAGGCAAGTGGTCCTATCCGAGCTGGATCAGCTGGTTTTCGGCGCCCAATATGACCATTCAAGCTCACAAGAGGTGAAGGAGAAAATTCGTTATCTGGAGGATCACGTGTGTCCAGGACCTGGAGCGTGTGCCTTGATGGGGACGGCCAACACCATGCAGATTCTCATGGAGGCCTTGGGGCTTTCCTTGCCAGGCTCAGCGACAGTGCCTGCAACCTCGGCGGAAAAGCTTCGTTTTGCCACGCAGACCGGAAGAAAGATCGTGGAGCTCACCAAAAAGGGGATAACTCCGAAGGATATATTGAGCCGCTCCAGTTTTTTAAATGCCGTCAAGGTTCTTTTGGCCACGGCGGGGTCCACAAACGGGGTGCTTCATCTTTTGAGTTTCGCTAGAGAGCTGGAGATCGAACTTACCCTGGATGATTTTGACCGTTTTTCAAGGCAGGTTCCAGTCATTTCCGAGGTTATACCTACTGGTAAGGCCACAGTTAAGGATCTCAATAGGGCGGGAGGCGTTCCTGCGATCTTGGGTGAGCTTCTTCCACTTCTGGATGGTTCGGCGGCAACCCTTTCAGGTATGACCGTTGGCCAGATAGCAGAAAGAGCCTCGTCCAAGGACAAAAAGGTGCTGCGGGGGCTGGATGATCCCGTCTTTCCCAATGGAGGCATTGCCGTCTTGAGAGGAAACCTTGCGTCGGACGGGGCCATATGCAGGACCACTACGATCCCTTCAGGTCGGTTGAAGTTTATCGGCAGAGCCAGGGTTTTTCACTCCGATGAAGAGGCCCACGAAGCCGTCGTGACGGGCAAGATAAAGAAAAACGACGTAGTGGTAATAAGGTACGAAGGCCCCAGGGGGGCACCGGGGATGAGGGAGATGATGATGACTACCGATGCCCTTGTGGGACTAGGGTTGGGATCTGACGTTTTTGTAGTCACGGACGGCAGGTTCTCCGGTTTTACAGAAGGCGCCGCCATAGGCCATGTAGCTCCCGAGGCAGCGGTAGGCGGACCTATAGGCGTAGTGCAGGAAGGGGACATTATTGACATAGATATCCCGGAAAGAAGGGTGGACCTAAGAATTACCGATGAAGAACTCCAGGAACGCCTTAGGAAATGGAAGCCTTTGCCGCCTAAGGTAGACAGGGGGATTTTGGGCCTTTGCGCTAAAACGGCCCTTCAGGCCGACAAAGGCGCCATGCTGGACGACAGAATATAGGCGTGAAGGGACAGTACTGTCCCTTCACGAAACCATGCTTCGTTCTTTATGGAAGTGTTCGAATTCCCTGTGGTCTATGATTTCCTTTAGCGCCTTGGCAACTTCCCACACCTCTGTGAAGGTGTTATATAGCGCAACGGGAGCTATACGGATGATCCTTGGAGGCCTGAAATCGGGAATGATATTTCTGGCTTTGAGAGCGCAGCATATTCTCCATGCTTCTTTTGGGTGCTCTATGGCCAAGTGCCCTCCGCGCCTATTGTGGTCCCTGGGTGTGGCGATAGAGTAGCAGTAGGGTTCATCTGAGAGGAAGGTATCAACCAGCTCGATTAGGAAGTCCGTCAATTTTAGGGATTTTTCCCTGATTTGCTCGATGGTGGCTTCCTGCTGGATGTCAAGGGCTGCTTCAAGGGTTGCAGCGGAAAGAACGCATGGAGTGCCCATCTGCCAGCCTCCAGCGGATTTGGCGTGCTCAAAGGTTATGTTCATGTCGAACTGCTTCTCCTTTACGTATCCAAACCAGCCTGCCAAGCCGGGTTCCCTTTCGAAATGCTTCCTGTGGAGGAAGAGGAACGCGGGACTTCCTGGCCCTCCGTTCAGATGCTTGTAACTGCACCAGAAGGCGAAATCCACTCCCCAGTCGTGTAGGCGGTGAGGGACTGACCCAGCGGAGTGAGCGCAGTCGAAGCCTATGAAAATGCCCCTTTCGTGGGCCGCCTTCGTTAGCCTTTCCATGTCCAGCAGCTGGCCGCTTCGGTATAGTACCGATGGAAATAAGGCCACCGAGACGGTCTCATCCATGAGGGCTATGAGGTCATCCTCATCAAGGGTGTTGCCGTCCCTGGATTTGGCCAAGATCAGATCCTCTGATGGGTCTTGTCCTTTCAGGCGGATTTGACTTGCAAGGGCGTAAAGGTCAGATGGAAAGTTCAGTTCGTCGGCCAGGATCTTTCTTCGTTTGCCCTCAGGTTGGTAGAAGGTGCTCACCAGGCTGTGTAGGTTGGAGGTCGTGGATCCCGTCATTACTACCTCTTCTGGCTGCGCGCCCACGAGAGGTGCCATCTTGCGCCCCAGCTCTTCTGGCATGGTGAACCAAGGAGGCGAGCCCTTCAGCCAGCCGTCTATGTTGAATGTCTTCCACTCTTCCAGCACCCGAAGCACCCCTTGTATGGATTCCTTTGCGGGAAGCCCAAGGGAGTTGCCGTCCATATAAATCCGCCCTTTGGGAACCTCAAAATGCTTTTTGAAATCCCTCAGTGGGTCAAGCCTGTCCAACTCCTCAGCCTTTGCCCTCATTTCCTCGAATTTACCCATTTTTTCACTCCCTTTCATAGGGCTTAGGTCTTTATTTTTGATGTTTTTGAATTTTTTCTCGAACCTTAGTCCCTATGCCATGCCCCACATATGCTGGGAGGCATCAATGAATTTATTCCAGTCAGCTCAGTTTTTATTAGTATACTATATTAGTATATCTCCTATCATGTAGGTTTTTGCTTTGCCAGCTATCTTTATCCTTCCCTCTGCTCTTTCGCAGAGAAGGACTCCCTGCCTTTCAGAAAGCTGTATAGCCATTAAACTTCCAGGAGGAACGGCGATATCCCAAAAGGCGGACAAGGGTAAGCTGTTTAAGTAGCATAAAATGCATTTGATAGGACCTGCGTGGGAGACAAGAACAACGGTGCCATCTTTATGTTTGGCCGTTATTTTAAAGAGGGCCTTCAAAACTCTTTCTTGGAGTTGGAGCAGTGTTTCTCCCCCAGGAGGGGCAACTTCCAGAGGGTTTGCGAACCAATGGTTCCATAGTTCGCCCCATCCCTGGATTATCTCATTATAGGTTAAGCCTTCCCAATCCCCAAAATGCAGCTCCCGCAGAAGAGGTTCCTTCACGACGCTTAAATTGACTCCTTCCGCTATGCAGGAGGCGGTGTCAAAAGCCCTTCTTAGATCGCTGGAGTATATGGCCGTTATGTTTTCTTTGCGAAGCCTAATTGCAAGATGTCGTGCTTGGTGCCTTCCCTCTTCCGTCAAAGGTACGTTCGTATGGCCGGTATAGCGTAGTTCTTTGTTTCCTTTGGACTCTCCGTGCCTAATCAATATTAGCTTGATCATGATCTTTCCCTCTATTGGAGTCTTGTTGCCATTATCATCAGTGCTAAGATCTCCGCAATCTCGTTTATTGCTCCGTAGGTGTCTCCAGTTAGCCCTCCTAATGTTTGGCTAATTCTTTTTGCTACTAAAAAGGTTCCTCCGCCAGCAACAGCCAAGGAGCATAAACCTCTCTCTCCTAAGAGGATTATGGCCAGTGCGGAGATCAGGGCCGTCGCAACGAAGAACTCCTTTTTGGTGGAAAAACTCCAAAAGCTTTTCCCCAGTCCTTTCTTGCGAGCGTAGGGGAAAAAGGTTATTGCAGGTACCATTGCCCACCTACCAATGGCCGGAAAAAGAGCCAAGACCGCCAAGCGCGTTCCCTCAGGGAAAGAAGCAAGCAAGGCAAACTTCAATATAAGTACTAGTGATGCTATGCTTGCTCCCAGGGCTCCCACTCGGCTGTCCTTCATTATCTCCAGTGCCCTTTCTCTTTCTTTACCGCTGAGGAGGCCGTCAGCTGTATCCATTAACCCGTCCAAGTGGAGACCGCCAGTTATGAGGAAAAAAGCCGCGAGATCCACCCCAGAAGCCACCATGGTGCCCAAAAACTTAGTGGCCAAAGCGTCGATTGCTGCTACTAGGCAGCCCGCGATGAGTCCAACCAGGGGGAAACAGGCCAAGCTGCTTGCCATTTCCTTTTCGGTATAGGTTGCGTTACTGTAGGGAGAGGGAATCCTCGTGAGGAAACCGAGGGCAATAAAGAGGCTTTTCATTGAAGATCATAAACTCCTTTCTCCAATACCCTATTCAGCTGCTTAACGTCTACGGGAATGCCGCATACTAGAAGATAAACAGAGTCGGAGTATAAGGCCATTATCTGATTGGCCTTTCCTAAAAGGTCTCGATAGGTTCTTCCGAGGGGGTATTCAGGCACTACGCCCATTCCTACCTCATTGGTTACTACGATCACCTCTCCTTTGACTGATCTGCATGTGATGGCCAGGTTTTCGATTTCTTCGATAACACGAGAAAAGGATTTTGGATCGTTAGGGTCTTTTTCCCTCAGGAGGAGGTTGGAGACCAGCAGGGCCAAACAATCCAGGAGGATTACCCCATCGGACTTTCCCTCTTTGGCTATTATATCCGTGGGATTAAAGGGCTCTTCCACGGTCTTCCAATTTTTAGGCCGTCTTTTTCTGTGTTCTTGGATTCGAAAAGCCATCTCCTCGTCCAGAGGTTGGCAAGTGGCTATGTATGTGACCGGTTTTTGTGCTTCCTTTGCCAGCCTTTCCGCAAAAGAGCTTTTACCACTTCTTGCGCCGCCGGTCACGAGAATGAGTTTCTTCTCTCTCATAATTTTTCCTTCTTTCCGGTGGATAGTATTAACATATAGAAGATTATATTATAAGTTGATAAGCAGGAAGTTTTTTCATAAAATTACTAAAAACAGCGAAGACAAACCAGGAAGGTGCCCGTAAGGGAGAATAGGGAAGTCCGGTGAGAATCCGGCGCGGTCCCGCCACTGTGACGGGGACTTTGGTTGAGAGATGCCACTGTTGCCTTAGTGCGATGGGAAGGTTCAGCCAAGGGATGATCCAAAGCCAGGAGACCTGCCTTTCTGGAGTTAGTAGGTTGGGATGATGGTAAAGTCTCAAACCGCAGTTGCGGTTTGGGGCTTTTTTTATTGATACCCATAACGAAGGAGGATGGACGATGCTCGAGGAAGCGATAACCCGTATTGAGGACCTTGATTATGAATCCATGGAAAGAGCTCAAAGGAGATTGGATAATTTGACCAAGCCAAGAGGGAGCCTTGGAATGCTTGAGCAATTGGCCGTACAAATGGCTGGTATTACAAGAAATCCAAGGCCAAAACTTGGCAAGAAGGTCTCGGTAGTAATGGCGGCCGATCACGGGGTAGTGGCGGAAGGAGTAAGTGCTTTCCCTCAGGAGGTAACCCCCCAGATGGTGATCAACTTTCTGAATGGCGGAGCGGCCATAAATGTTCTGAGCAGGCACGCAGGTGCAGAGGTGGTTTGTGTGGATGTTGGAGTGGCGGTGGATTTGGACGCTCCAGGTTTGAAGGTAAGGAAAGTAAAGTACGGGACGGACAACTTTGCCTGTGGCCCTGCTATGACCAGAGAGGAGGCAGTAAGGGCCATAGAAGTGGGCATTGATGTGGCTTATGAGCTGATAGAAAAAGGAGCATCTATTTTTGCCATTGGAGAGATGGGCATAGGAAATACTACGCCTAGTAGCGCTATCGTAGCTCTTTATTCTGGAAGGCCCCTTGACGAGGTCGTGGGCAGGGGAACTGGCATAGGGGAAGATAGGGTGCCTGTCAAAAAGAATGCCATAGAGAGAGGGATAAAGATAAACAAGCCAGATGTGAAAGACCCCATCGATGTGGTGTCCAAGGTGGGGGGACTGGAGATAGCCGGCATGGCAGGCTGCATGCTTGGAGCGGCTTCCAGAAGGATTCCTGTGGTGGTTGACGGATTCATATCCTCGGCTGCCGCTTTGATAGCTTCGAAGATAGAGCCAAAGGCCACAAACTACATGATAGGGTCTCATCTTTCACAGGAGCCAGGCCACAAGATAGCCTTGGACCTGATAGGCTTGAAGCCCTTGATGCATTTGGATATGAGGTTGGGAGAGGGCACAGGCGCCGTTTTGGCTTTCAATTTGATAGAGGCGGCACTGAGGATTTTAGACGAAATGGCTACCTTTGAGGATGCTGGAGTCTCCACTGAGATAGCCTAGGCGACCTTATTGGCCTATGTGGAGGAGCTTTTGTTGTATATTCCAGGTTCGCCCTGGGGGGACGCGCCGGTTTCGAAGACGCCGTAGCTTTCACCAAAGTACGTGTCCCCTCCAAAGAGGAGCTTCAATGTGCCTGAAGCTTGGGCTTCAGGCACGAACCCTCCGAAGGCAAGAAGAAACGCAAAAATGCAGCTTAAGTATTTTTTCATGGCAAAACAAACCCTTCTACGGTCAAATGCCAATTATTATAATGATTTAGTTACAATTATATCTCTTATTAAGCTAGGGAGGTTTTTTCGTTGGAGAGCGAACGACTGAAAAAAATATTACTGTCCATAGATGGTCGGGGCTACAAGGCCTATAAGCAGATAGAGGGTTCCTACAAGTTCGGCTTCTTCGATCTTTTCATAGACCATGTTCAGGGAGACCCTTTCGCAGCTCCCAGCAGGCTAAGGGTAAGAGTAAAGCAAGAGGTTGCCCAGATCCCCGGGTGGGCCTTTGAAAACCCTCACAGACAAATGGCTTGCTGTGATTTTATGACCAGAACTTTTGCAAAGGCCATAAGAAAATATGCAGAGGGGAAAAGGGGCAGCGGAAAATCAGGGCTTTTTGCCGTGGATGTTCCAGGGCAACAGGTATTGAAGCGCACGTCCTGCTTGGTTAATGAAGATTTCGTGGAGATTCGGTTTGTGTGCGGTTTGCCCGCGGCAGGAAGAAGGGTTCTGGGCAGAGAGGCCATGGAGATGTTCTTTGACGAACTGCCGAGGATTGTTGAGGAGGCTTTGCTTTACAGAAACATAAACGAAGAAAATTTAAAAAGACACGTGGAAGTAGTGGAGGACCACTTTTACATAAAAGAACAACTTAAAGAACAAAAGCTCGTTTCCTTCATAGCCGATGGATCTATATTGCCCCGAGAAAGCGGAGTTTCCCAGCGTCCCATGAGGAGGGAGGATGCCGTCGCCTTTAGTAGTCCTCCAAGCCTGAGGGTAACGATGACCTTGCCTAACAGGGGAGAGATAACGGGCATGGGCATTCCTGAAGGAGTGACCCTCATAACCGGCGGAGGATACCATGGCAAAACGACCCTTCTTGAGGCTATAGAGATGGGCGTTTATCCCCATATTCCTGGAGACGGCAGGGAATATGTAGCCACTGTGGAGGAGACCGCCAAGATACGGGCTGAGGATGGCCGAAGCGTAAAGGGAGTGGACATTTCTCCGTTCATAAACAACCTTCCTGGAGGGAAGGACACCTCCTTTTTCTCCACGGAGGACGCCTCGGGCTCCACATCCCAGGCCGCGAACATACAGGAGGCCCTTGAAATGGGGGTCAAGCTTTTGCTTATCGACGAGGACACCTCTGCAACCAACTTCATGATAAGGGATGCAAGGATGCAGAGGCTGATTGCCAAGGACAAGGAGCCCATAACGCCCTTCATAGATCACGTAAGAGGGCTCTTCGAGCAATTGGGCGTCTCGACCATCCTCGTTATAGGCGGAAGCGGAGATTACCTGGATGTTGCGGATAAGGTGATAATGATGGATGAGTACGTTCCGTTGGACGTGACCCAGGAAGCTATGTCGGTGGCCCAAAGTATAAAGACCAACAGAGCCAAAGAGGCTCAAAAGGTCCCATTCATACCCTCTTCTAGGGTGCCTGTCCCCGGAAGCATAAATCCTCACCTGGGCAAGAAGCTTAAGATCAAGGCAAATGGTCTTAGAAGTATAACCTTTGGTAGGGACAACATGGACCTTGGTGCACTCTCTCTGCTCGTAGACGAGAGTCAGACTAGAATGATAGCCCAAATCTGGCATTACGCATACGTAAAGGGCTACATAGATGGTCGAAGGAGCATAGTGGAGATAATAGATAAAGTGTTTGGGGACATACAGGAAAAGGGTATGGACGTCATCTCCCCTCACCGCTATGGCCATCCGGGGGATTACGCCTTACCCAGGAAGTTCGAGACGGCTTTCGCGATAAATAGGCTGAGGAGCCTAAAAATTGCAAGGGCGCAATAGGTTCTAGATTAAGTTCTTGATGGCCAGGCTTGCCAAGTAGGAAACGCCGGCCACCAGAATGATGCATGCACCGGATGTGAGGTTGAGCCAGTAGGAAAGCCAAAGGCCTGAGAGGATGAATAAGGCCCCTAAAATGGAGGCAAGGACCATCATTTTTTTCAGGCTCTTGGCGAACTGCCCGCTTATGGCAGCGGGCATGGTGAGAAGGGCGATAACCATTATGAGTCCTACCATTCGCATCATCATCACCACGGTGAGAGCGGTCATGGTGACCAAAAGGGTGTGAATCTTACCCACGGGGATGTTCTGCACCGTTGAGAACGTTTCGTCGAAGGAAAGGGCCACTAGCTCCTTGTAAAACAGCCACACCAAAAGCATTATACCCAGGTCCAGTGCCAAAAGAAGCCATAGGTCTTCTTGAGGTATCATCAGGATGCTTCCGAAAAGGTAGCTCATTAGATCGGCCTTGTATCCTCCTGATAGATCAATGAGTATTATCCCCACAGCCATGCCTATGGCCCACAGGGCCCCTATTAGGGTGTCGGAGCGCTCCCTTGCCCTTCGCTGAATGGCGCTCATTCCTACGGCTGCGGCAAGGCTGAAGGCGAAGGCCCCCAAGAGGGGGTTGAATCCCAAAAAATATCCAAGGCCTATCCCACCGTAAGCGGCGTGGGCGATGCTGCCGCTCAAAAAGACTATACGTTTGGTTACTACAAAGGTCCCCACGATGCCGCATGCTACGCTGATCAAAAGCCCTGCCAAGAGGGCGTTTCTCATGAAGTCGAACTGAAGGGCCTCAATCATCTTTTGGTTTCCTCCTGGTTTATTTTGGGGAGCACCCTGTGGGGCACTCCATGGGCTATCAGGTCAACAGGGCAGTGGTAGGCGGCGTCTATCATGCCCTGGGTAAGGGTTTTTTCGTCGTAATAGTAGAGCTTCCTGTTCAGGCACCCTACGGATTTGACGTAAGAGGACACAGCCCCCACGTCGTGGGTTACCATCACTATGGTTATGGCTCTGCTTTCGTTAAGGTCCTTGAGCAGGCCATAAATGACCTCGCTGGTGTTGGGATCCACACTTGCTAAGGGCTCGTCAAGAAGTAGGATCTCCGGGTCCTTTGCCAGAGCCCGGGCTATATAGACCCGCTGCCTCTGTCCCAGGGATATCTCACCTATGGGTTTTTGAGCGATGTTTTGTAGACCCACCATCTCGAGGGCCTCTGAAGCCTTATTTTTATCCTCCTTGGAGTAGGAGCGAAGAAGTTTTTTCCTTCCCATTCGTCCCATTAGCACCACGTCAAGGACCTTTATGGGAAAGTCCCTGTCCATATCGCTTTCCTGGGGAACCCACCCCACGAATTCCCGGCCTTCCTCTGGAGGAAGGCCCATGACCTTCACCTCTCCCTTGTAAGGTGTTATGAGGCCCAATATGACCTTTAGCAGGGTGGATTTCCCGCCTCCATTGGGGCCTATAATGCCCACGAAATCCCCCTTCTTCACAGAAAAGTTTATGTCCTCTATCACGTTGTTGTTGCCGTACCCTGCCCAAACGCCCTTTAAGCTTATGACTTTTTGTTTCATGGCTTGGTCTCCTCGCGGGAGTTGTCTTTCAGAGCTTCAGCCAAGGTGTCCCCCAGAAGCAGGAGGTTCTCTCTCCAGTTGGGCGCCAAGGGGCTTATGGGGACCACCCTGCACCCTACCTCCTGGGCTATGACCTTTGCTGATCGGCTTGGAAACTCCGGTTGAGTGATGATTATCCTTATCTTCTCTTTTTGGGCGATGCTTATGATCTTGGCTAGTTCCGCTGCGCTGGGTTCGCTTCCTTCCACCTCTATGGGGATCATATCAAGGCCGTAGTCCCTGGCAAAATAACCCCAAGAGGGATGAAACACCATGAATTTTTTGCCCTTTGTCTCGGAGAGCTTGCCCCTTATCTCTTCGTCCAATTCGTCCAGTTCCTTGAGGAACCTCTTTAGGTTCTTTTGATATGACTTGGTGTTTTGGGGATCCGCCGAAGAAAGGGCCCTTTGAATGTTTTGTGCCTGAATTTTCACAAGCCTCGGGGAAAGCCAGATGTGAGGATCAAGCTCCCCTTGCGAATGTTCATGACCGTGGCTTTTGCCGTTTTCGCGGTTGGTTAGGTCGTGTATGGAGCTTATGGGTATTTTGGAGATCCCCTCAGATGTATCAACGACAACCATATTCTTGTTTATCTGAAAAAAACGCCCAAGGTACGCCTTTTCAAAGGGAACGCCGATGGCGAAGTAAAGGGAGGCCCGGCTCAAGGATACAAGCTGAGATGGCTTGGGTTCGTATGTCGCAGGGTTGGCTCCAGGCGGAACCATTATTTCTATCTGGACCTTTTGGTCAGCTATCCGCTCAATGAAGTATCTTTGGGGGAGTATGCTGGCTGCAACCAACAGCTTCTCCTCCTGGGAGGCCCACCCCGCAATAGGGGACAGCAAGACGAATATTATCAAGGAAAAAAAGAGAAAAAGCCCCGCAACTTTTCCCGTCATGTTTTCACCCCGCTTTACTTCATTATAGCATGGGCCTTCCGAAGGAAAATCCAGAAAGATGGACAAAAAACTAAATTGTCAGAAAAAAGCGGTATATATTGACATTTAAAAACAATAATATATAATGATTCTCGGCGGAGGCAATAGCGTTTGTTTTCTCAAATGGTACGAACGATATGTGGGGGGATAAATTATGGCACGTATTTACGGTAAAAAGGCCGGGGGAGCTTCTGAGGCATTGGGTTTCGCAGCTTTTGCTGCTTCTGATATTACAGGTTGTGCCTTTGGCATAGCGCAGCTTCTGGTACAGTATCTCTAGTTTTTGTTCAAAGAGAGTATTTGACATCAACGAGGAGTAAATGGGGGACCCCATGGGGGTCCCCCATTTTTTGCTCCCAGTTTCAGCATGTTTTTAAGGGATGGCGCTGTTTATGTAGTTTACCAATGTCACGAAGTCAAAGACAGGTTTTCCCGTTACTTCCCTTATCCTTTGTGCGAACGGGGGAAGGTCGGTACATTCCAGCACGAAGGCTCCAATTTTTGGGTTTTCTTTTACGGCCTTCACAGCTGTTGAGACCACTTCCTCCCTTATTACGTCGAGGTCCACGTCCTCATTGGGAGCGATGAATATTTTGTTCCACTCTGGACACTCCTCCATTCCGAAGATCTCAACGGGCATTTCGGAGGTTATGCCCACGGCTCTTAGGTGTTCCTCTCGGAGGGCGGCCTTTTTGGCTGTTATCACTCCTATGTGTTTGTTCCTCCCAAGGGTGTGGAAAACCATGGGGACTTGAAGGAGGCTGGATGTAAAGACCGGAACGTCAAGGGAGTCCGCCAGCTCCCGCTGGAATATGGCGTTGAAGCCGCAGCTTGTGGTTATGGCTTTCACGCCCTCTTTCACCATCTTTTGGGCCTCTTCTATCATCCTCTCCATGACCTTCCTGCAGGGGTTCTCGAGGATGGTCTCTATGTTGGCACCTTTGACCTTGCAGAACCTCACTGGGAAATCGTAAGTGTCAGGATTCGTGCTGTTCCCCTTGAGGGTCTCAAGCTGTTCCAGTCCCCTTGGTGATTGCCCGGCTTCCCAGCAGAGTATTCCTATGCGCGGTTTTTCTGTAGTGTTGGTCATCAGCGGCCCTCCTCCATGGAATCTATATGCTGATGTTGCCTATTATGGCAAAGATTACAGCAGCCAGAACGCCGGCCGTTATGGCGTAAGGTAGCTGGGTAGTTACGTGATCCATGTGGTCCGAGCCTGCCCCGAAGGACGAAAGACAGGTGGTGTCCGAGACAGGGGAGCAGTGGTCTCCAAAGAGCCCTCCGCCCACTACGGCTCCAACCGTCGCCAAAACTAGGCTGTTGACCTCACCGCCGGAGAGGTTCATCGCCACGGGCAATACGAAGGGCGTCAAGATGGCGTAGGTTCCCCACGATGTCCCGGTGAAGAAGGATATCATGGCTCCGGTTATGCCCTTTACGGCCACGTCCATGCCGTCTTTTATGCCTTTGAAGTATCCGCCTAAGGCCATGGCAACGGCCTGGTACATAACTGCAGCGAAGAAAGCCTCAAGGATCTTGGCGCTTCCGAAGGCCACGAAAGTGCCTATGGCTATGGATATTACTATCAGGACGGGAACCACAAGGTACAAGAACAAGTTGGACTTCTTTCCTTCCAGGGGCTTGATCATTTCCATTTCCTCGCCGGTAAGGGGTGTAGCACCGTCGCGGAGCACCTTGCCCTCCTTCATGACCCGTTCTTCGGCCTTCTTCATCGGCCCGAAGTTGGGGATCAGTTGGAAGCCTATCAAACCAGCCAGGATTACCGCGAACCAGCCGTAGAAGTTATAAGGTATGGATTTGATGAAGACGGCCATGCCCTCGTTTACGTCCTGTATGGGGCCGTACCCTTTGAGGAGTCCTGCGATGTAAACGGCCCAGCCGGTCAGGGGGACCAGGGTACATACAGGGGCGCTGCCTGAGTCCAACAGATAAGCGAGCATTTCTCGGGAAACTTTGTACTTGTCGGTCAGAGGCCTGGCGATGGGGCCGCTGAAAAGAGGGCTGAAGTAGTCGCTGAAGAAGATGAATATTCCCAAAAGCCAGCCAAACCCGGAGGCCGCTCTGCGGCTTTTTATCTTGGTGCTGGCCCACTCCGCGAAGGAGGCAATGACGCCGGCTCTTAGGTAGAAGGCAACCATGATTCCTACTGCGATCTCTATCATGACCACCCAGATGAAGTCGCCGTTGCCCAGTGCCTTCTGGAACAGCTTGGAAAGTCCTGTTGCTGGGTCGAATCCGGCTATGACGACGCCGACGATGCATCCTATGAGTAGAGAGAACACCGCATCCTTTGTCCTGAAAGCCAATATAAGGGCCAAGATCACTGGAACCAGGGACAGAGCACCTTTTGCTGCTATTTCTCCCATGAAGCACAACTCCTTTCTCTTGCTCTTTTGGTTTGTTTCTTTTTGCAAGGTGGAGCTAAGTTCAGTGTTGGCATCACCTCCTAGGCATCCAGCCGGCCATCCCAATGTTCTTCACTGGAAGTGAAGACTATGTCTCTTGCGGCTAGCTCTGAGATGAACGGCTGGAAAGGAACTTGTATGGGGCTTAGCACCCCTTTTTCGCTTATCTTCTCCTGGAGTATCATTTGGGCACCTATGGAGACGGTGAATCCAACGGTGCGCTGCATGGATGTGAAGCCCGTCTTCAGATCTCTTTTGTCGATTATCTGGTTTATCACTCTGATGGGTTTTCCGTTACTGTATCCTCTGGCGTCTATGCGAATGAGGGCTACATCCCTTTCGTCGTCCTCGTAGAAGAACTGTTTCTGAGAGCCCAGAAGGCTTGCGCAGAACTCAACAGGAAAGACGCAGGCATCTCCGCACTTGATGGGAGCTTCGTTCAAAAAGCCGCACTTGGCCATTCGGCTCCAGAAGGCGCCGTGTCCAGGCCAGCGGCAGATGTACCTGCCCATGCTCTTGACCGTTCCTTTTACGCCGAAGAGCTCAGCGTAGGAGGCGGAGTCACCGTTTGGGAAGCACTCCAGGGGGCCTCCCAGCTCTGGAATCTCCAGTATGTGGGTGTGTTCTGGCATGAACATTTCGTCCGCGGGGACGTCGACTATTTGGGAGTCCTTTATGTAGCGCGCCGGCCTCAAGTAGGACCGCATCACTCCTATGATGGACCAGGTGAACTTGTAACCCAAGGGGTTTTTCTCTGCTACTTCTTTTTCGGGGAAGCCCGCCCCGTAAGAGTGGAGGGCCTCAACGACGTCGAGCTTGTCCAGGGCGTTCTTTGTTAAAACCAAATCGATTCCTGGATCCATGCCGAACTCCTGCAGGATGGTTGCTCCCTTGGAGGATGCCTCCTGATGAATCTTTTGAAGTTCCTCCTTTTGGGCTTGTCTCTTTTCGGGGTCCTGTTCTCCGGGATTGACGAAATACATGGAGCTCACAAGGCTGACCCCCACCTGAGCTGCAAGCCTGGCAGCGCGAAGGGCAAAAGGTCCAGGAAGAAGCTCCATCACTATATCAGCCTTTTTCATCAGCTCCTCCATGGCTTTTTGGTCCGAGGCGTCCAGTACTACCGCCTCGACCTTCTCGAATCCGGGAGCCTTGGGTACGTCTAAAACCTGAGTGGATGCGTCAGCCAGGATAACCTTAGATACAATAGGGCTTTTTACTATGTCATATAGTGCTGCCTTGCCCTGCATTCCGTAGCCTAGCTGCAGAACTGTCTTACCGGCCATGAAAATCACTCCTCGTGTTATGTATTCATCATTGTGCTCATAGATAAATTCAGAAATATTATTAGCACGGATGGGGGAGGGAGTCAATTTTGTGTAAAAAGGTACTATCGGTACCCCTCAAGATGGACTTGTTGAGGAGTACCGATAGGTTCATTTCAGCAAAAGGTTCTTAAAGAGTAGGTGTTCAGTACTTCATGAGGAGGTTTTCATAGGTCCACTGGATGTGTTCTTCCATCAGTTGGGCTGCTTTTTTAGGGTCTCTGTCGGCTATGGCCTTTATTATTGTCGCGTGCTGCATGGGAGTTTTTTGAGGCACGGAGAATTCTTTGCCTTTGTAGAAGCTGTCGAAATAGAACACATAGATGTTGGAGCGCCAGAATATGTTTCTTACCCACTTCTCAAGGTACTGGTTGTGGGAGGCCTTGGCTATTCCCAGGTGAAATTCCTCGTTTGCGCTGGAGTAGGTGTCCTTGCTGCCCGAGGCCAGGGCCTCATGGTCCTTGGATAGTACCTCCTTCAGCTGCTGGATTTCCTTTTCTGTGGCGTGCAGTGCGGCACTCGCGGCAGCCTGGCTTTCCACCGCCTTTCTAGCGAAAAATACCTGCTCTGCGTCCTCGGGGGTGGGTAGAGGTATGTAACAACCCTTCTTGGGCATCTTGTTCAGGAACCCTTCGCTCACCAGCATGGTGAGGGCCTTGCCCACGGGGGTGCGGCTCATCCCCAGTTTTTCGGCGATCTCGGTCTCCAGCAGGAAATCACCTGGCCTAAACTGGCCGGAGATGATCAGGTTTATAATGGAACGATATGCCCTTTTCTCTGCGCTTACTGTCATTGAGGTCCTTCCTTTCAATGTATTCATCAGTTATGCATCCATCAATGTTCCAATGAATACATGATATCATACGCATCTTAGTAGAGGAATTGTTTCGGGATGGTCTTGGGCATCTTCACTTCAAAGGTAACTTCCTTTCCTCCTCGAATCACGGTGACAGGTATGGGTAAGCCTAGGTATTCTTGAAGCACTACTTTGAAGTCCTCTATATTGTTCTGTGGCCCGAATTTTCGTCCTGCTGCCTTTACTATGATGTCGTCATTTTTTAGGCCTATTGTGCTGGCCAGGGAGCCAGGTACCACATACCAGATGCGAAGGGGTTCGCGGGAGTAGTTATAGAGGCCTATGCGGAAGATGGAAGGTCGCTTATCCACTCCTAGGTCGTAGGTTAGGCCGCTGGGTAGTCTGTTTTTGAAAGATGGGTTGATTTCCATAAAGGCTTTGGAGGCTGACTGCATTATCTGAGATGAAAGGTTCAGGTAGGATGAGGACTTTTTACAAAGATCTTGCGCAGTGGCGTTCCAGTTTTGGGCTTGTTGCCCCGTGAGGATGGCTTTTGCGAACAAATCGGACGCTGTCAGAATGGTTTTTGCTCCCTCCATGCAGGACTTCACAAAGGAAGCCCAATGGGGGTCTTGTGCTTCTATGCTCTGCAGTCGACCTGCAGATAGTTGAAACTTGGCCATTTGGTCATATAAAAGCTGTGGAACTCCTTGCAAATAACCGTTTCCATAGGCAAGCATACTAGCAATACTATAGGCTGAATCTAAGTCATCATAGTCGCATAAAAACTCCACCACAGATGCTATGTTTTCCTCGGATATAGGTGTTTTTGTGTTTGGGCTTTTGATGTTTTCTTGCTCAGCCCCAAAGGCAGCTGCGGAAAAAAACGCCCACATAAACACCATGAAAATCAAAAGCAAAACCCTGGTTTTGGGAAAAATACCTTTACCCATCTGATGATCCCCCCCTCTTTTTCGCAGTATATCACTACTATCTTGAGCAGCAAAATCCATATTATTTGTGAATTGACGAACAATATATCTCATGTTATAGTTATTTTGTTTACAAAATACGAATGTATACCTCACCAAGAACCCTTGAAAGGAGGCAACATCATGAAAGGTTTTGCCATGTTGAGCATAGGAAACGTAGGTTGGATAGAGAAGGAGGCTCCAAAGCCAGGGCCCTTTGACGCCATAGTGAAGCCTTTGGCTGTAGCGCCGTGTACCTCGGATATTCACACGGTCTTTGAGGGAGCCATTGGTGAGCGACACAACATGATCCTGGGACACGAAGCAGTAGGAGAGGTAGTGGAAGTAGGAGAAGAAGTCAAAGACTTCAAACCAGGCGACAGGGTAGTGGTTCCTGCTATAACCCCAGACTGGAGGACCCTTGAGGCACAGGCTGGGCGCCACCAGCATTCCGGAGGGCTTTTGGCCGGTTGGAAGTTCTCGAACATCAAGGACGGAGTTTTTGGCGAGCTTTTCCACGTAAATGATGCGGACATGAATTTGGCCAAGTTGCCCGAGGAGATTCCCTTGGAGGCCGCAGTTATGATCCCTGATATGGTCACGACTGGGCTTCATGGGGCCGAGCTGGCCGAGATAAAACTAGGAGACACCGTTGCCGTTTTGGGTATAGGGCCGGTAGGTCTTATGGCCGTGGCAGGTGCAAGGCTCAGGGGGGCTTCCCGGATAATCGTCGTGGGCACCAGGCCCAAGTGCGTAGAGGTTGCAAAAGAGTACGGAGCTACCGATGTGGTAAGCTACAAGGAAGGCCCGATAGATCAGCAGATTTTGGATCTAACCAAGGGTAAAGGCGTAGACGCAGCCATCATAGCTGGTGGAAACGCCGACATAATGGCCTCTGCTGTCGAAATGACCAAGCCGGGTGGCGTCATATCCAACATCAATTATTTTGGCGAAGGGGAGTACCTACCTGTGCCCCGCCTGGAATGGGGCTGCGGTATGGCCCACAAGGACATCAGAGGTGGCCTTTGCCCTGGTGGTAGGCTCAGAATGGAGAAGTTGGTAGACTTGGTCCTTTACGGCCGTTTGGATCCAGGCAAGTTGGTAACTCACGTGTTCAAAGGGTTCGAACATGTAGAGGAAGCCTTGTTGCTCATGAAGGATAAGCCAAAGGATCTTATAAAACCTGTGGTTTTGGTGGAGTAGCTCTCAATCTCCTATAACAACCTCCTATAAATCGTATATTTCCTCGAAGGTGCCGCCTTTTCGGTGGCACCTTTTTCTTTGTCTTATTGTAACTTTCATGTAAATTATTCATTTGTAGGAATCTGGCTGAAAGTGGGGAATTAATTTGGTGGATGTTCTTTTGGCCTTTGCGGTAGATTTAGTATTTGGAGACCCTTATGGCTTTCCTCACCCCGTTAGGGGGATCGGATGGCTTGTGGCCAAAACGGAGCGCTTCATTAGGAATCGTTTTACAACGGCCCGGGGATTGAAGGTCTCAGGTACATTTATGGCTTTTTGTGTTCCTGCCCTTGTGTGGGGTGTGGCGTTTTCTGTACTGGAAATTGCGGGATTTATCCATCCTTTGCTTTACCACCTTTTAAATATCCTAATGCTTTATACTACCCTCTCTGTAAAAAGTTTGGGTTATGAGGTGGGCAAAGTCCATAAAGCCTTGAGGAAAGGCGATATCGTCGGGGCCCAAAAGGCTCTTTCTTACTTGGTGAGCAGGGAGACCAAAGATTTGGATGACCAAGGGATAATTAGGGCTGCGGTGGAAACCGTGGCAGAGAACACTGTGGACGGTGTCATTTCTCCGTTGTTTTACGCTTTCTTGGGAGGTGCTCCCTTGGCTATGTGTTATAAAGCCATTAACACTCTCGATTCCATGGTGGGGTACAAAAACGAGAAATATATACATTTGGGGTGGGCGTCGGCAAGGTTGGACGATCTAGCCAACTTTATTCCAGCCAGATTGGCCGGGCTTATCATTCCCTTAGCTTCTGGCGTTTGTGGTTTCCACATGTTCAATTCCTTCCGGATCGTCCTTCGGGACAGACGCAACCACGCAAGCCCCAATGCTGGTTTCCCTGAGGCGGCCGTGGCTGGTGCTCTAGGGGTTCAGCTCGGGGGTGAAAGCACATATTTTGGAAAGAAAATAAAAAAGCCCACCCTTGGGGATCCAATGGTTCCTTTGGAGCCTAAGCATATAAAGGCTGGAATAAGAATCATGTACACAGTGGCTACGATAATGGTGACAGCTGGTTTTTTGATCAGCCGGTGGGTGTAAAGAGGAGAAGGTGAAGATGAGCCTGATGAAAAAGTTTACCCATGGAGGAAACATTTATAAAGTTGCGAAGGAGTACGGCATGGAGGAAGAAAAGATACTGGACTTCAGTGCCAACATAAATCCTCTGGGCCCTTCTCCGCTAGCAGTAGAAAACATAATTAACAATTTATCACTCCAACAGTGTTATCCAGATCCGGACTACTGTGAGTTGAGGAATGAAATATCTAAGTATCTAAACGTTGCTTCAGATTACATTATCGTGGGAAATGGAGCAACGGAGTTGATATACCTTTTCTTCAGGAGCATGAGACCACGAAAGGTTTTGATTCCGGTTCCTACCTTCAGCGAATATGAGCGGGCGGCGAGGCTTGCTGGCTGTGAAATATGTTACTTGCCCTTGAATGAAGAGGATGGTTTCAGTTTGTCTCCTCAAAGGTTAGTTCAGAACCTTGAAGGCGTGAGTGCCCTAGTGTTGTGTAATCCCAACAATCCAACAGGCGTCGTTTTGCCCAGGAATGAAGTAGAGGAAGTTGTGAAGTTTTGCAATCGCCGTGGCATTTTAGTGCTCATAGATGAAGCCTTCATGGAGTTCGTCCAAGAGATGGATTGTTTGACTGCAATAGATCTTTTAGATGAATTTAGAAACGTCATGGTGGTGCGGGCTTTCACTAAGTTTTTTGGAATGCCCGGGGTAAGATTGGGGTACGGGATAACCAAAAGTGCAGAGATACTGGAGGGTATTCGATCTTTCAAGGAGCCCTGGAGTGTAAACGTTTTGGCCGCAGTTGCAGGAGTTGCAGCTCTCAAGGATGAAGATTACATCCAAAAAAGTAAGGCAATTATTCAAAGAGAGAGGAAGTACCTTCTGGAGGAGCTGTCTAAAATTGGATGGCTTAAGCCGTTCGAGACCAAGGCTAATTTCATTCTGATTAAAATATTAGATGAAAATATATCTTCATCGGATCTTAGGATGAAGCTCATTCCTCATGGAATCCTCATTAGGGATGCCTCAAACTTTGTGGGCTTGAGCGATAGGTTCATTAGGGTGGCTGTGAAGGATCGAAGGAGCAATGATATTCTTATATCTGCTCTTAAGAGGTGTCGTGAGGAAACGCAATGATAGCAAGGGCTAGATGTCATGGATCTTGTGGAGAGGTAATTCAGGGTTTCATTGGTGGTAGGGAGCTTCTTGTCTCTTGTCCTGTTGATCTGTATTCGGAAGTTGTCTTGAGGGATGTTCCTTATTCCTGTATTGATCAGGGATACAAAAAGTCCAGGAAGGCTCTGGAGAAAACATTTGAATTCTTTGGGTTACCTCGGGAGGATACATACCAGATCGAAATTCAAATCGATTCTTCCATACCAGTGGGCAAGGGAATGGCGAGCAGTACTGCAGATATAGTTGCGACTGTGAAAGCTTCAGCTGTGTTTCTTGGGAAAAGGATAAACCCTGAAGAGGTGGCCAAAATAGCTTTATCTATTGAGCCAACCGACAGTGTGTGCTTTCATGGGTTAACTTTGTTTGATCATCTAAAGGGGGAGGTTGTAGAGCCTTTAGGTAAAGCTCCTCCTTTGAATGTGCTGGTCTTGGAGCCCCCCGAGGTTTTGGACACCCTTAAGTTTAGAGAGGTGGACTATTCGGAAATCAAAAGAAAAGATCAACCCAGGTTGGAGCGTGCCCTACGGCTTTTGAAAGAGGGGATAAGAACGCAAAACTCCTTGTTGATAGGAGAAGCGGCAACCATTAGCTCCATTGCAAATGAAAAAGTGCTTGAAAAGCCTGACTTACTTGCCATAATCCGCTGTGCGAAAGAGGCCAAGGCCGTGGGGGTTAATGTGGCTCACAGTGGGACGGTGATTGGGATCTTGATAGACAAGGCCTATACTGATGCGGAAGTGGTAAAAGCTGCCTTGGAGAATGAGGGGTTATTGCAGCGGTTCGAGAGGGTTTACTTATGCAAGATGTTAGTTTGAAGAAAAGGTGATGTGTTAAGATGAAGGCAAAAAGCTTAATGATTCAAGGGACGGGGTCGTCTGTAGGTAAAAGCTTGATAGTAACGGCTTTATGCCGCATATTTCACCAGGACGGTTTTCGCGTTGCTCCCTTCAAGTCACAAAACATGGCCCTCAATTCTTTCATAACAAAAGAAGGTTTAGAAATGGGGAGGGCTCAAGTAGCGCAAGCGGAGGCAGCAAGGAAAGAGCCGGATGTAAATATGAACCCCATATTATTGAAGCCGACAGTGGACGTAAATTGTCAAGTCATAGTCAAGGGAAAGGTATACAAAAATATGTCTGCCAAGGAATATTGTGATTTCAAGCCCTATCTTAGGGAGGTTGTAGCGGAGTCGTACAGGAAGCTTGCCATGGACAACGATATTGTAGTCATTGAGGGAGCTGGAAGCCCTGCGGAGATAAACCTAAGAGAAGGGGATATTGTGAACATGGGCATGGCCGAAATTGCGGATGCTCCCGTGATATTGGTTGGTGACATAGACAAAGGAGGAGTTTTCGCATCTTTGACAGGGACTATGTTGCTTTTAAACCACGCTGAGCGAAGGCGAATCAAGGGGGTTTTAATAAACAAGTTCCGCGGCGATGTAGAGATCCTGAAACCCGGGATATACGAACTGGAGAGAATTATAAAGCGCCCCAATTTGGGGGTTGTGCCCTATATGGATGTTAGGATAGATGATGAGGATGGTTCCCATGATAGGTTGGGCTTTAAGTCAGGTGCCGAGCACAAAATTGACGTAAAGGTTATAAGGCTTCCCCACATATCTAATTTTACAGATTTCAATCCGTTGGAGTGCCAGGAAGATGTGGCCTTGAATTATGTGGCTTTTAGCAACGAGATTGGAGAGCCTGATGTTTTGATCATCCCTGGTTCTAAGAATACTTTAGCGGACCTACAGTTTATACGAAACAGGGGGATAGATAAGAAAATCTTCGAGGTCCATCGCAAAGGCGGGATCATAATAGGGATCTGCGGTGGGTTTCAGATGTTGGGTAAGGAAATCCACGACCCCTATCATGTTGAAAGCGATTTAGAGTATTGCAATGGTTTGGGGCTCATAGATGGGAAGACCATATTCAGTCGAGATAAAGTTACTACTCAGGTCAAGGCAAGGATCAACGTAAATATAGGACCTTTTGAAGGCCTTCAGGGAGTGGAGGTAGAGGGATACGAGATTCACATGGGGGAAACAGTTATTGATGCCGAAGTGAGTCCTTTGGCGCTGATAACCGAGAGACTCGAAGATGAGGTTTATATACCAGATGGAGCAGTGAGCGATAATGGAAGGGTTTTTGGAACTTACATCCATGGAATATTTGACAACATGGTCTTTACGAGGGCGTTTTTGAACAACATCAGGAAAAACAAAGGTTGGGATCCTTTAGAAATAGAAACTAAATCGTACAGGGAAATTAAGGACAGAGAGTATGATAGGCTGGCCGAGATTGTTAGAGAGAGCGTGGATATGGATAGTATATATAAAATAATTGGCCTGTATTGATAATGAACAAAAGCCGGGGGGTCTTTCCATCCCCGGCTTTTGAGTGGGTCTGCGAAGTTTCTTCTTGTCTACAGCTTGAACTGATCCACTAGAACTTTAAGTGTTTCCGCTATTTCGGTTAGGGTTTGGGCTTCGCGGGCTATCCGCTCGCTTGCTTTTACTATTTCTTCAGTGGCCTGCGATACGTTCTCCATGGCGTTTGCTGTGTTGATTGTGGCTTGGCTTACGCTTTCTACTGATTGAGCCATCTCATGGGCTGCAGCGGCCTGTTCTTCAGAGGCTGCCGCTATGTTCTGAACCATATCGCTCACCTCTTTGATGTGCTGTAACATGTCCGATAGTCTGCTTAATGACTCGTTTGCAAGCTGGATCGTATCTTCTACGGCTTTGGTGGATTCCTTTGTAGCTTCCAAGGATGCGTTCGCCTTTTCCTGTAAAGGGGCAATCAAATTTTCAACCTCATGAGCAGCGTTGGAAGATTCTTCGGCCAGTTTTCTTACTTCCTCTGCAACCACTGCAAAGCCTCTTCCGTGCTCGCCAGCTCTTGCTGCCTCTATTGCGGCATTCAAAGCGAGGAGGTTCGTTTGATCGGCTATAGCTTTTATGGAGTCCACCAGCTTGGTAATGGACATGGATGACTTAGCCATTTCCTTTATTGTCTCTTCGGTGTCTGTTGATTTTTCCCCTACTATTGTTATAGCTTTTACTACGCTTTTTACCTTATGAGCAACTTCTTCTGATATGGCGGACATTTTAGCTGCTACTTCGGCGCCATTGGTGGCGTTTTGTGCTACCTGTTGAGAGGAGCTTGCAACTTCCTCAACGCTTGCGTTTATTTCCTGCAGAGAGGCAGAGTTGTTTTCCATAAGAGCGGCCACCTGCTCAACGGATGTCTTAGCCTCCCGCACCGATGCTGCTGCCTCCTCGGAAAAGGAAGCCAACCCCTCTGCGACGTTGATGGTTTGGGCAGAGCGGCCGGATATGTCTTTTAGCGCATTTCTCAGTACGTTCCGCAAGGTCAAGGCAGCGGAAGCCATAATACCTATTTCAGTATCTTGTTTTGCTACTTTTTCGAGCCAGTTTTCGTTTTCATATTCTTGCAAATTGAGCTGTCCAAGCTTTGTCATTGCTTTAGTAATATGGCGAATGGGAACGGTAATGCTCTTGGAGATGGAGTAGAGCAAGATGCCCAATATTACGATAGCAAGTATGCCAACTATAGCCTGATTTTTGACCTCACTTAATACTATTGCGTTCAAGTTCGAGGTGGGAAAGACCAGCCCGAAGACAAACCCAGACTTTGTTGGGGCGTAGAATGTTCTTCTTTTTTCGCCTTGAAAAGCGTACTCGGCAAAACCTACTGTTTTGCTAGATAGCATTTTGCGTCCCACTTCTGCTATCTCAGGAGTTACTATGGAACTTGTTTTTGTAATGTTTTCCTTCATAATCATATCTAATTCAGGATGAGCAATGAAAGTGCCGTTTTGGTCTATGAGAAAACCATAACCTGTTCCCAGTATTTTGTATGACGTTATCACCTTGGATAGGTCCTCTAGTACCACATCTATCGCTGCAACGCCTAGGGTCTTACCGGTGGATGAAATAACGGGCGTAGCTACCGTTATAAGTAGCTTTCCTGTACCCGCGTCGATATATGGCTCCGTAAGAATTGGCTTGTTGTATTGGGTTGCTTTGATATACCAGGAGCGTTTCCTTGCATCATAATTTTCTGGTTCAACCCATCCGCTGCCCGAGCTGACTTTGCCGGTGGAAGCCAGTCCTACATATATGTCATATAGTTTTAGGTTTTCTGTCAAGGATTCGTAAGTTCGGCGGAGAAGGGGTTCTAACTCGTTGTCTATAGCGTTGGGATGAGTATCTAGGAATTCGCCAGCTGCGCCTGCAACACTCTTGGATAGATTTTTGAGCTCTCGGAAATATTGATCGACCTGGGCGGCACCGTTGATAGTAACCTCACTGCCTAGGATGTTGACTTGCTCATTAAGGGTGTGCTTCGTTTGGTAAGCCATTAAAGTTATCATCGCTCCCAGTAGGAGAATAACGCTTATAGCAAGAATTAACAGTTTTTGAGCTATAGATATGCTTTTTTCTCTTTTGTTCCCGTTGTGAGGTTCAAGCATCTAAGACCACTCCTTTGTGTGAAATCCGCATGTGTAAATTTGAAATCGAGTCATAGTATAAACGGAGCAACTTTCCCGGGCAATAAAGTATTAATTGTAAGTATTTTTGGTTAATTGCAGAAGGTATTCAAGGCAATCTGAAATTTGCTTGCGGGTAAATTGATTTTGTCTGGGCAATTTGGCTTATTTGCCGAGTTAAAATTAAAATAGACTACCTGGTTTAGCATGATAGTCAGAGAAAATAAAAGGTGCAATTAGGAGATTGCTGTAGAATTTCAAAATTTGTGCAGGGGATTATTTGTGAATTGACGAACGATAGGATTTGGTGTATAGTTACATTGTTCACGATAACATCGTATCGCAATTAAAAATTGCAGGTTTATATGAAGGTTTAAGTTTTGGCTCTCACCCTGTACCCCATATTGTTATAGATTCTCTGTTTCCTTTCCGGAGGAGCCGCACTTGGTGCGGCTCTTTTTATGTTTTTCCTTCATTTCGTATAGGAACGAATCCGCTTGTTTCAGGGATTTGTCGTACTCTTTCAGGGTTGAAAATTCTGCCGCACCCCAGCTGAACTTGCAAGGCCACGATGGACAAACTGAAGTATTAGAGGTGCCCATGTTTTACTGATAGCTATTTTTTATATCATAAAGACATTAGAAGCCGCAAAGCGATGTTGGTTTTGTGTTACCATACACCATACAGTGGGATTGTCTCTCCGTAAGGGGACGGAAAAGATGCCGCCATGGACTAATTTTTATGGTTTCGGTTCCAGCCTCTTCCTGGTAGGGCTTACGACCTATCAAACCCTGGCAGTTCCGGAACATATAAGAGGTTCGTCCTTTACTCTTGCCACAGCGGGAACCATAGCTCCCTTGGTGATGATACTGCCATTGGCTGAGTGGTTGTTGAGGTCTGGCATGTACAGGGCCTATATATGGTTTCCTGTTCTGGCAGCGGCCATGTGCCTGGCTGTGGCATATTCCATAGGCTCTTCTGATGAAATAAACATCTCTGGCGCCGATTGGGGCTCTTACAGGGAAGTCTTCAAAAATCCAGCGATTAGGGTGCTTTTTGTCTCTGTAATCCTTTTTGCCATGACGGATGCGGCCATAGTATCTCTTGCCGGTCTGGCCTCGGAAAAAGGCTCTTTCCCTTTTAGGCCTTGCTTTCGCGCGCAGCAATTTGGCCTTTATGCTGCTGGGGTGCGTATATGGTGTGGCAATGGGATTGGGATTTCCTTTGCATCTTTCCCTGATAGGGGATGTGGCAGAAAGCAGGCTAAGGCCAAAAGCTACCTCCCTGGTATGGTTTCTTATGGCAGGATGCTATTTCCTGTCTCCGGTCATAACAGGCTATTTAGCCCGTAGCCTGAGCTTCACGGCTGCTTTTATAATAATACCAATCTTCATCATGCTGTGTGCCCCCTTTGTTCATAGGCTGTTCAAAAAACACATATCCTGAAATTTGATCTGAAGTCAGAAAATTCTGCCCACCTTGACACGGTTGCGTTATGCTCGTAAAATGCAATCTAATTTTAGTGTGCATTATTTTCAAAAACTAGCTCTTATCAAGAGAGGCGGAGGGACTGGCCCGATGATGCCCGGCAACCTGCCTTTTACAGGCGTGGTGCCAATACCTGCAGCTTAGGCTGGGTGATAAGAGGGGAAAGAGATCGTGTCCCTTCCTCTCGGAAGGGAAATTTTTTTATTCGGAGGTGCATTGTGTTGGAAAAGAAATGGAACTTTGCTACCAAGGCTGTCCATGGAGGCTGGAAGAGCGACCCGGCCACCGGATCCTTTGGTCTACCCATTTACGTAACCGCAGGATATCGTTTTGAGGATCAGGAGCACGCGATGCGCCTCTTCAACATGGAAGAAGAGGGACACTTGTATTCTCGCATTTCCAATCCCACTGTCGAGGTCTTTGAGAAAGCCGTAGCGCAGTGTGAAGGTGGGGTGGATGCTGTTGCTACATCTTCAGGGCAGGCTGCCTTGACGCATCTGCTTTTGTGTTTGTGCTCTGCGGGGGATCACGTAGTAGTGGCGACCAAAAGCTATGGAGGTACCGTTACGCTGGTCAAAAACCTCATGAGCCGGTTTGGAATATCGTCTTCATTTGTGGATACCGATGACGTAGAGGCCGTTAGGAATTCCATACGGCCCAATACCAGGTGCGTTGTAACAGAGACCATAGGCAACCCATGCCTCAACGTGGCTCCCCTTGAGGAGTTGGCGGCCATAACGAGGGAACACCACATTCCCCTGGTGGTGGATAACACCTTCGCTTCCCCTGCTCTATGCAGGCCCAAGGAATGGGGTGCCAACGTGGTGATCCACTCGGTGACCAAGTACATTTCCGGGCATGGACAGATAATTGGGGGAGTCATAGTTGACTGCGGCAACATGGACTGGGGGGCAAGCGACAAGTGGCCTGCCTTGACGGAGCCTGATCCATCCTATCACGGTGTAGTGTTCACCGAAAAGTTTGGTCCAGCGGCACTGGCCGCCAAGATCAAGGTCTCCATACTGAGGGATGCTGGAGGGTGTCTTTCTCCCTTCAATGCCCTAATGGCAAAAACGGGCCTTTCCACCCTTCATCTCAGAATGGAAAGGCACAGCTCCAACGCGTTATCAGTAGCCCGCTTCCTGGAAGAACATCCTATGGTCCAGTGGGTTAGCTATCCTGCTTTGGAATCCAGCCCATCCTATGAAAGGGCGCAAAAGTATCTACCCAACGGTGCCGGGGGAATGGTGGCCTTCTGTATAAAGGGAGGCCTTGAGGCAGGGAAAGCCTTCATGGGAGCTTTGGAGCTTTTCTCCTGTGTGGCCAACCTTGGGGATGTTCGCAGCATGGCCATACATCCGGCAAGCACCACTCATGGTCAGCTGACCCCCGAAGAGCGCAAGGCTTGCGGCATAGATGAGGGCCTGGTGAGGTTGAGCGTGGGAATAGAGGACATAGAAGACATATTAGAAGACTTGGATAATGCGTTATCCAAAGCCCAGCAGGAGGCGGACAAAGCATAATGCAAGGATCGGGGGTTGAAGTAAAGAAAGCTGAGGGAGCTTTTACCTTAGGCGAGGTCAAGCTCCAAAGGCTTGATTTTCCTTCAGGTAAAACCCTGAAGGAGCCCGTTCAAGCCTATGCTGCTTTTGGAAAGCTTTCTGAGGCCAAAGACAACGTGATATTGGTCTGTCATGCCCTTACGGGAAGTCACCTTGTCACGGGCCAAAAAGTGGAGGGTCTGCCGGAACCTTGGTGGAAGGATATGGTGGGACCTGGTAAGGCGCTGGACACATCCAGGTACTGCGTTATTTGTTTCAACGTCCTGGGAAGCCCCTATGGGAGCACGTCTCCCATATCCATTAACCCAGACACCCAAAGGCCTTATGGCATGGAGTTTCCCGTTTTGAGCGTCAGGGACCTGGTGTATGCTCAAAGAAAGGCCTTGGACGAGTTGGGCATAAAGAAGCTCAAAGCGGTAGTTGGAGGATCTCTAGGGGGAATGCAGGCCCTAGAGTGGGCGGTTTCCTTTCCTGAAATGGTGGAAAGAGCCGTAGTAATAGCTGCCCCTGCGCACCTTTACCCTCAGGCTATCGCCCTGAACGAGGTACAGCGCCAGGCTATATACTCGGACCCCAAGTGGAAGGGAGGCAACTACACTCCCGATGACCCGCCTCGGAAGGGGCTTTCTGTGGCCAGGATGTTGGCCATGATAACTTACCGCAGCGAACAGTGCTTTAGCAAACGCTGGATGAGGAAGATACAGGATGGCAACCCCATGGACTGGAGTGGGAGGTTCTGCGTGGAAAGCTACCTCCACTACCACGGGGAGGAGATAGTAAGGCGCTTTGATGCCAACTGCTATATCTACCTGACTCGAACCATGGATCTTCATGATGTAGGAGAGGGAAGGGGAGATACCCAAGAGGCCCTCAGCAGATTTTCGGGAAAGGACCTTCTGGCCGTGGGGATAACCAGCGATATGTTGTTTCCCAACTGGCAGGTGGAGGAGATATCCTTTTTGGCCTCCAAGGCAGGGGTTAGGGCCTGCTACGACGAGATAGAGAGCGACGATGGGCATGATGCCTTTTTGACGGATCAAAACCAGCTTGACGACATAATAAGGAGCTTCTGGAAGAAGACGAACCTGAAATAGAATAAAGCTCTGGGGTTTACCCCAGAGCTTTATTCTTCCATTATGGCTCCCAGAAAGCCCTCCAGGCTTGAGAAGGAAAAATCTTTTTCCCTATCTTTGAGGTCCTGAGGCAGGGAATGGAAGTCCTCAAGTAGTGGGTCTTTTTCTATGAGGTACTCCATAAGTTTTTCTTTGTCCACTTCGGCCTTTGAGGTTATTTGGTTGTTCTTTATGAACTCCAGACACAGCCTCTGCCAACGCAAAAGCTGCTCTGCGGCCTCGTTCAGCATTCTTTCGGTTTCGTAGGTGTAGCCAAAGTGGGAGTAGCACATGATCTTTGCGGGGATCTTCTTTAGGTTTGCTATGGATTCCAGGGCCTTTTCGATGTAGAACCTGGGAGGTGTTGCAGGTCTTAGAATGAAGGTACCATCGTCTTTCCCCGGGTAGGCAAAGCCCCTTCTTCCGTAGGTTCCCCCTGCTTCTCCTACGAAAAGAATCTTCCCTGATGGGGTGTCGTAGAAAAACGAGCGGTGGTGGGGGGCATGCCCAGGCGTATCCAGGGCCGTTATGCCTTC